>JAUHWE010000168.1 GCA_030424825.1 Verrucomicrobiia bacterium | reverse complement strand
GCGGATTTGAACCGCCGACCTCATCCTTACCAAGGATGTGCTCTACCAACTGAGCTACAAGGGCCTTTCCAAGTGGTGTGTGTCGAAAAAAGAAGCAAGAAGATGTCTAACCGAAAATTTCCCGTCAACTGAAATTTTAATAAATATTCACCCTTCTCTAGCGAGCGATTCTAACATGAAATGAACCGTTGGTTAGCAAGCCTTTAGGCATTAATTCCCGAACAGCCAGATCGCTCAATTTGCTATCCGCCTCTGAATTTCCCGCGGATTGATCTACCGAGGGACGGCCAACAAGGAAGGAATCCACCACTTGCACAATGAAAGACGCAATCCCCCAGTTTCCCGGCATCCCTAGAATTTCCTTTGCTACACTATTATTATACGCCTCTTCAAAAACGACTTCCCCATCCCGCATCCTCACGATCTCCAACTCAACCCCCTCGCGGTCAAGCCTCGGGGTTTCAACCGCTTCTCTGCCAAATTGCCGCGTCACCTGAAAAGGGAAGTCAAGCAACTCGCTTTTCGCTGAACCAGCCGGGCTCCAGGTGTTTCCGAAAGCCGATACGAATGCGCCATCCTCGGAACCATAAATCGGCTGGTAATCCACGAAAATCTCTAAATCCGCCTCCACGTAGGCCTCTACACGATCAAAGTTCGCCGTATTCCAAATCGTTGGCTGCATCAAGGGCTTGGGGTCAAACAGTTCGATTTGCTGTTTCATTACCAGTGAAAGGTCTCCTGTATCGGATCCAATATAAGCTACTTTGGCCCCGTCTTTGTGATTTTTAGGACGGCTTTCGTCTTTCGTAGGCACCAGAAAGGGCAACCCCCAAAAGATGCCAATGTGCACGATCCCGCCGACCGCGATTCCTACAATCCACCTGGACGTCGAACGCCTCATGGATTCTGGCTGGCCCCGAGCTCATCCGTCTGCAATTCCCGGTTCTCGGTAGCCCATTGAATGTTTTGATACCCTGCCGACTCTGCGATCTCGAAAATCGAAGTGATCGTCTGGGCGGAAACGGAGGCATCAATTCGAATCAGCAAAGCCACGTTTTCCGGAATCTCCCCTCGAATACGAAGCATTTTCTCCAAAGTCTCCAGCTTCAGCAGACGATCTTCAAAATAGATCTGCTCCTCTCCGCTGATTTCATCCACAGACATCACTTCGAGCCGTTGAGCCACCGCAGACTGCATGTGATTCGCCCGCGGCAAATCGATGCTAATACCCGGAGCAATCACAAAGTTCGAACCATACAACGTCGCGAAAAGACCAATGACACAGATGTCGAAGAACGGCCAGAAATTGAGCGCCACCGCCTTAGGCACCTCATTATCGAGTTTTAGAGTCAACAGTCTCATCGATGCCCTCCTCTATGGTTACATTCGCATTCGCTTTGATTTCCGTAAAAGAAAGTAGAAGTTCGCTCCCCAGCCATTCCATTTCCTGTACGATGGAGAGAATTCTCCCGATCAAAAAATGATGCCCCAATATACACACAGCACTTAAGGCTAATCCCGTGGCGGTAGAAATAAGCGCTTGCCACATACTTCCACTCAAAAAACCGGCGTTCAGATAGACTCCCTGTTCTTCATATTGGGAGAACGCGTCAATTAATCCAATCAGCGTTCCCAACAGTCCAAAAATCGGGGCCGCTTGCGTTATCGCAGCCAGAGCCCCGATACGCCGCTTTATGGGACCCAGCTCCACAATCGCTGCCTCCCGCACGGATTCCCGAATCTCCTCATTCGACTTTCTAAAAGTCATCAACCCTGCCTTCACCATAGCCGCTGCCGGACCAGGCGTATCCTGGCACACCGTCAAGGCTTCCACCAGTCTCCCTTTCTTTAATGTGTTCTCTATACCTGCCAGAAATTCTCGTGAACGAATCTGGTTGCGGTGCAGGAAAAGCACTCTTTCAATGAACACCGCAAGCGCCGCAAGGCTCATCAGAAACATGGGCCACATCACAATGCCGCCCTGCTGAAACTTATCAAACAACTCTATATGTATCGAGTCTGTGGATGCTAAAATCATAAAATTAAATCACGGAATACTCGCGATAGGTGAACGCCCCCTCAACTGTTCAATTCGCGCTCTCGCAAGTTCGGAGCCTATTAAACCCAAATCCTCGATTTTTTCGTAGAACTCCACAGCCGTATCCAATTTCGCTTCATTCTCAAAAATCTCCGCTAGTTCAAACATAGCTCTCGAAAGCCAATACCTCCCCTTTTTTCCAAGATCATGTATTCGCTTCTCCTCCACTACAAACAAGTCATAAAGGTTCCAGTAAGCCGCTTTCGCCTTCAACTTTTCTCCCTGGCTCTCCCAGGCGGTCCCAATTTTGTAACCGGCTTCTACCCGAAGCTCGATCGGCACATTGGGTAGGTCAATTAGCAATTCCAATCTCGAAATACCCGCTTCAAACTTGCTAGGATCCTCACTGGCCCTCGCTATCAACGTATCCGCCAAAGAAATCTGCGCCCAGTAGCGGTCAGGGCGATCACGGTAGTTGTTTTCCAGAGACTCGTAAACCAGTTCGGCAGTCTCAAACTCGTTAAGGCGACGGGCTAGATTGCCTTGCTTTAAACGAGCGTAGTAAACCAAATCCGATTCCGGGTAGTCCTTAGCGATTCGGTCCAGCAAATCCAAAGCTTGATTCAGATACTCGCCTTGACCACGCTTTTCCGCATTCAGGGCGATTTCGTAAAGAGCGAGAGGGGCAAATTTACTTTGGGGATTCTCCTTCACGAGTACGTTGAGCAATTGTGAAGACTCGACCAGAAGGTCTTGATCGGCCAAATGCCGCGCTTCCACCAGGTAGGATCTCTCTGCCGATTCATACCCCTTGAACTCGCTGCGCACCCTTGCCAAAATATCGAGTCCTCGCTCTACTTGGTCTGACTTCAGCAGCGATTCCGCCATGGTCAGTAACGCATCGGATTCTACCTGATTTATAAACTCTGGATCCTCTACATCTTCTAAAACGTCTTCCAAAACGGATGAAAGCCGATCCACCCACGTACTCGTTTCACTGTAAAGCCCCGACTCATAGGAGAGCTTGGAACCGAGCCAAAGCATCTTCATCTGTAGGCTCAGATTGAGACCTTCCAGACTGACAAAACTGTTGATCCGGTCGTACGCTTCAATCGACTCCCCCCGTTTCCTCATCTGCTTAATCAGCATCCATTCTGCCTGCCAGATTTCACCGGGAGACGACTTGCGACTGAGTTCGGAATTATCTAACACCCGTTTCGCCTCATCGATTTCGTTCGCATTCAGATGCGAGAGCACAAGCTGGAAAAAAACCTGGCTATACTCTTCTTCGTTTAGGTCTCCCTCTAAAGCGACCTTGTACGCATCTGCCGCATCTGAGAAATCACCCTCATTATCCGCTTGATCCCCCGCTCTAAAATAGCAGTCCGCAATCAGAATGTTGAGCCGATCAACATCCAGTTTATCAGCGAATCTAGATCGCGTCTGAGTCAATAGACTCGCCGCCGTACGAAAACGGCTTCGTTGCCATGCCGACGAGGCCAACAAAGTGAGGATTCCCTGGTTATATTCTGAATCCGGATACAAGTCGACGAGTCTTTTTCCATCATCCTCCACTCTTGTATAATCTCTATTTTGAAATCCATCAACGCTTCGGTAGTAAAGCGCCTCAGCAGTCATCGGGTGACCCGACTCGGAGGATATGATTTCGTCCAGAGATTCCAGCATGATTCGCTTTATGGCATCCGATCCACCCAATCCTTCTGAAACCAAATGCTGCAAAGCGATTCTCTGGAGTTTCAAGTCAGTCCCCTCGACCGCGAGCTCCTTCGCTGCACTCTGACCTCGATTGGTATCCAGTCCAGCGATTAGAACCTGAAGCAGAAGCACGCCATCTCTTATTTCCGCATACGTATCCGGAATCTCGGTCGAAGCGGCATTCAAAATCTCAATCGCCTCGGCTACTTGGCCCACTTCATTGAGGGCCACAGCCAACAATTGGGCATACCGAAATCCGGTTTCAGAACCGCGAGACGATTGATACGCATCCCGAAGTTCCTGCAGGGAAATCTGACTGCTCGCATACTCCAACTGAAACCGAAAGGTCAAAAAAGCGATTTGCGAATACAACGATGGTGAGACGCGATTGGCGACTTTACGAGCCTCATCAAACTCAATTTCAGATCCACCGTAATCTCCCGAGTTGAGATCAAGCCAGCCATGGATCAACGCCAGCCAAGCAAGCTCCCCACCCTCCAATTCATTGGACTTGATAGATTCTAGGAGCCGGACCGCACCTGTTGAATTCTTTCGCGATAAAGCAATTACCGCTTTCCGCAAATGGGTCGAGCTCAGATCCACTAGTTCCGAATCAATCTGATCCAAGGCTATTTCAGCATCAGACAACCGACCTTCCGCCAGAAGCGCGTCGACTCTGATGAGAGCAAGCTTGCCCCTCAGGTCTCGGTCGCTGATTCCTGCGTCCTCCAATGCGACTCGCGCATACTCGGAAGCAATCTTGTAAAGCCCCGCGTCCAGCGCCCGCTCCGCGCTTTCGGCCTTCCAAAAGACCCCCCCTAGTCGAGAAAGCGCGTTCGAGTCATCGCCCGACAGGGGGATTCGATCTTCCTGGCCCCACGATCCCTGCAAAAGGAGCCAGAAGCCCAAAAGCGAGGCAATCGATCGAAGGCAAATGACAGATCGGGTCATAGAGTCTTAGATTCGAAACTTTCTTTCAGGTTCGGAAACACTTCGAAATTCAGAATCCAAATGCCACGGTTCACTCTAAATGTGACGAGAGTCCGCCTCGTCTTTTTTCGTGTAGCCGGAATCCTGGCGCTGATGGTTGACTTTGTTCTTAGCGACATATGCGTCGTACACGTCGTCCGCAGTCATACCTAGAGTCTGGGCGAGCGATACGAGGAAATGGAAGAGGTCGACCACCTCGACTTTGGCGTTTTGGTGATCAAATTCCTGGTATTTGGCCCACCATTTCCAGGGGACGGAGTCGGTCAGTTCCGCCAGCTCCTGCTGCATGGCTCGAGTGTAATTCAAGATCCACTTGGTCTTTTCGTCATCGTCGATGCCCTTAAGATTCACTCCGATCCGGGAGTTCAGTTCTTCCTGCATTTCAAAAATCTGCGTGAGCTTGTCCATGGGGTTGAGCGCTACCTTTCATTGTCCGATCAGGCAAGCCAATAGCCCAAAGATATAGGCACCCGTACCCCTTCCCCAAAGGCTCGCTTCAACAAGGCCCCACTCTGGGAGAAAGGTTCGGGAGGAATAAAGGTTGAATAATCCTCTAGATTCGTAAAGTACCCCTCTTTCGTGGCGAATTCGAATGACCCTACACGACGCAGGGATACGCCACCGAACTAGGAAATACCTAATGCTCGATCGACGCTAGAATTCCGATCGACGCAAACAATACAACAATGTCCGAAAACGAAGAAACAAACGACGGAAAGCTAGAAGACGAGACGCTAGATGCTAATCCTCAAGGAGTTACAGATAATTCCAATGAGCCGGTTAAGCGCGATACGCCTTCACAGCCATCCTCAGAAAAAGCAACCATCCTGTATGGAACTCGCAAACGCCGGCCCGGTGCTCAAGCAGCGCCCACCGCCAAAACCCTAGATCAAATCCGGGGAGCTTACGACGATGACGATATCATCGAGATGGATGATTTGCCTACTAGATCGACCGCTCCCTCGGCCCTCGTCGAAGAAGATCGGGCTCCCGAACGCAAGCGACGAGAACGACCCGAACGGCGCGAACGACGTAGTGAAGCAAGGGAAACCGATGAAACTTCTGACGAAGAAGAGGCTTCCCCGATCTCTGAAATCGAGGCTTATCCGTCCGATGAAGTATCAAGTGCCAGTACTGAGTCCAATCGTCCCAAGCGATTCGACGAGGTTGACAAGACCAAACGGGTTGGAGCTCGCCAGGTTGAAGAGTTCAGTCCGAGCAAGGACGGGAAGCGAGCGGCTCCGAAAAAGCGCGTTCGATCAGAGGACCGGATATCATCGGCTCCCGTGCCCAATGAAAAAAGAGGGTTCTTCGCTTGGTTGAAGTCTCTTTTCTCGAGCGAACCAGAGCAACCGGAAGAGCGGAAAAAGAGGCCGCCCAGCAACCGTAAACCGAACCAGCGACGCCAAGGAGGTCAAAACCGGCGGAAAGGTGGAGCCGCCCAAAGCGAACGTCCGGGCGGCAATCGGGAAGGCCGCCGTCCACGTCGCAATCGACGTCCTCGCGGAGAAGGCGGTGGCAGCGATGGCAATCGACAGGGTGGCAACCGCCAGAGACGACGCAGACGCCCTCAAGGAGATCGAAGGGAAACGCCCTCCGAATAGACATTTTCAAACCCCGTTTTTCGAACTGAGAAACGGGGTTTTTCATTTCCTTGCGCTTGCCCTTAATCCCAAGCTCGATCTAACTCCAACAGCTAGAGATTTCCAATAAGACCGAATAAATGAGCGACCTCACCCAAACTGGAAGCGACTTCTATGCGAACGCGCTCGAAACCCCATTAAACAGCCAAACCGAATCGGTGCTTCGGCCCAACTCATTTAAAGACTTTGTGGGTCAATCCAAAACCATCGAGCGACTGAAGATCATGTCCGGCGCCGCTCGAAAACGCAATGAGCCCCTCAATCACGTTTTGCTCAGCGGACCTCCAGGGCTAGGGAAGACCAGCTTATCCTTCATCCTAGGGGCTGAGATGGGCACCAATGTAAGAGTGACCTCTGGCCCGGTAATTGAAAAGGCAAGCGACCTCGCGGGGATGCTGACAAATCTCCAGGAAGGCGATATCCTCTTTATTGATGAAATCCACCGATTGCCCAAGACCGTAGAGGAATACCTGTATTCAGCGATGGAGGACTACCGAATCGACATAATGATCGATCAAGGTCCTAACGCCCGATCGGTGCGATTGAATATTCCAAAATTCACTCTGGTGGGAGCTACCACACGCAGTGGTCTGCTCACTGCCCCACTCCGCAGCCGCTTCACGCTTCAAACGCGACTAGACTACTACACCACCGATCAGCTCTTGAGTATTGTGAACCGAAGCTGTGATCTCCTCAATATCGCTGTAGAGGGTGAAGGAAGTTCTGAAATCGCAAGCCGTTCGAGAGGGACACCACGAATTGCCAACAACCTCGTGTACTTTGTTCGGGACTACGCAGAAGAAAAAGGGAACGGAGTAATCACTCGGGATATCGCCCGCTTAGCTCTTGAATTGCTTGAAATCGACCGGCATGGACTCGACGAGATGGACAAGCGAATTCTTTCTGCCATTGCGGAAACCTACAAGGGGGGTCCGGTTGGCTTGAGCACAATTGCGGTGGCGGTGGGAGAAGAGCGCGATACTTTAGAAGAAGTTCACGAACCCTACCTCATCCAAAACGGGTTTCTGCAGCGAACCCCACAGGGAAGAATCATCACCGGCAAGGGCTACCAGGCGATCGGCTTGCCGGATAGAACCGTCCCCAACACACCCACTCTCCTCTGAACTTAGCACGATTACGCCTTGCATTAATCACGGGCACTCCTATCAATGTACGCCTTAATTAGTTGGGGAACCGCTTGATTGGCGCGTTTTCAAGCAGTAATGATGGAGGCGCCAGCTGTCAGCTCTGCATATCTTAGAAGAGGCGCTTTCTCAAAAATGGATATATATGTAGGCAATCTGTCATTCGACGCATCGGAAGATGATGTACGCGGAGCGTTCGCAACGTTCGGCACCGTCGAATCTGTAAAAATGATCATGGATCGCGAAACCGGAAGACCGCGCGGGTTCGCATTTGTAACCATGGCGGAATCCGACGAAGCGAAAAACGCGATCGAATCGCTCAATGGAAGTGAACTATTAGGTCGCGAGCTCCGTGTGCGCGAGGCAACTCCTAGACCCGAACGCCCTCGTGGCGGAGGCGGCGGTGGCGGTGGCTATCGCGGCGGCGGCGGTGGTGGCGGAGGCTACGGCGGCGGCGGTGGCGGAGGCTACTCCGGCGGCGGTGGTGGCGGAGGCTACGGCGGCGGCGGTGGTGGCGGAGGCTATCGCGGCGGTGGCGGTGGTGGTAAAGGATCTCGAAGAGGAGATCGACGCCAGCAGCGAGACGGTTTCTAATAAACCCGCATAACCAATGAATTTATCGACCCGCTTCTTACCGCAAGAAGCGGGTTTTTTACGCCGCCAGCAGATCCCATCACAGCATTTGTGTAGACTTTCTGGCA
>JAUHWE010000167.1 GCA_030424825.1 Verrucomicrobiia bacterium | reverse complement strand
TAGCTCGATCCGACCGAAACCCCAAGGTGGTTTACAACGGTCCCCTCGCCGTCCTCACTTCGCGCCACAGCGCGTCCGCGTCAGAGATCTTGGCCGGGGCACTGCAAAATTATGGTCGGGCATTGATTATCGGCAATGACAGCACACACGGCAAGGGTACGGTCCAACAGGTCCTGCCACTGGAAGACTATGTTCTCCGTGCGTACAATTCTGACAACAAGGCCGGAGCAGCAAAACTCACGATTCAAAAGTACTACCTGCCAAACGGGTTCTCCGTACAGCGCAAAGGGGTCGTATCTGATATTTCAGTACCTTCGGTCGCTGATATTACAGCGGTGGGTGAAGCTGATCTAGACAACGCTCTCGCCTGGGACTACATAAAGCCCGCTCGCTTCTTTGTCGAAATGACGCTCAAAAAGCCTTTCATCGAGACCTTACTCGAGCAAAGCAAGCAACGGCGTATTCAACTGGAGGAATTCGACTTTTTGAAAGAGCGAATCGACTGGTATCAGGAAAGAGAAGAGCAAAAGACCATTTCCCTCAATCTTGAGAAGCGCAAACTCTTGATGGAAAAGGACAAGAACTTCATCGACCACATGAAAGAGAAACAGCGCACTTTGGCGAAAATGAATTTCGAGTCGACAGAAGTAAAACTCGATGCGGTCCTCAAAGAAGAATCCGAAAACGAGGATGAGAAAGAACCGGATTTAGCAAGCAGCGACGTGGCTCCTGCGAAAGAAGACGAAGCATTGGCGCAGTCAGAAAATGATTCTGGCGAAGCCCCAGGAGTCGAGGTTGCCACAGATGAAACCGGTGACGCAGAAGAGGAGGAAGAAGAGCCCGTACCTGATTTTGATATACAGCTAAGGGAAACGCTTCGCATCATGGTCGATGCGGTCAATGCGTCTCCAAATATCAACGACTGGAAGCAGCCCGCCCTCCCCCTAGCGTCTTCCAAGTCGCGGTTCGAGAAGCTCATCAACTAGACGTTTCAGAAAGGCGCGTTTCTCCTAATAGACTGTCCAATAAATCGAATATTCTGTAGGGGCGTCGCTTGCGGCGATACCTCAAGTTTCTAGACTATCTAACCGATGCGGTCGCGGCTCGAAGCCACTTCTAAATCAACTGGGAAGAAATTCCAAGCGGAACCAAATCTACTTCTTCACCCGAATGAATCGTGGCCGACCACTCCAGTCATCGATACCTTCACTCTCGGCATAGCCTTTCCGGCTACAGGCTTCGAGCAGGGCTGAGTGTTGCTCAATCCCCGTTTCGAGCCAAAGTGTGCCCGCGTTCTTCAAGCGAGAAAACGAGCCCTCGATGATTGTAAGCAAATCCTCTAAGCCTTCGTCGTTCGCTACAAGAGCGGTCACAGGTTCGAAATGCTTCACTTCGCTTTCCGCCTCTGATAATTCGGCTTCCGTCAAGTAGGGAGGGTTGGCAACGATCAAATCAAATGGGCCCGCATCTTCCAATTGGTCAAACCAATTGGATTGGACAAACTGAACTCGATTCTGGAGGCCGCAATGGAAAGCGTTCTCTTTCGCCAATTCTAAAGCGTCTGCGCTTTCATCAATTGCGACCACTTGAGACCTTGGAAAATGCATCGCCAAAGCGAGCCCAATCGCTCCCGTGCCTGTGCCCAAATCCAAAATACTGATCTCTTCGTCAATCTCCGGTCCGAGATCCATTACCTGTTCGACCAGCTGCTCAGTCTCTGGTCGCGGGATTAATGCTCGGTGATCGCACTTGATCGTGATATTGTGAAACGGAGTCTGGCCGATGATGTACTGAAGGGGCTCTCTTTTCCCGCGACGGGCAACGCACTCCCGCATCTTTTCCAATTCGAATTCCTGCAAAGGCCGGTCGAACTGAAGGTAAAGTTGCATCCGGCCGATTCCCAGCACATGCGCGATCAGCCATTCCGCATTCAAACGTGCGCTTTCAACCTGCTTGCGCTCGAGAAAGTCCGCACTTTTCCGGATGACATCTAATACTGTAAGAACCTCCCCCATTCAAACACCAGAGCCCTAAACCTTCGCTTGACCGCTCATTAGATTCTCAATTTTCAGCTTCTGGTCCTCTTTCTGAAGGGCATCGATCACTTCGTCGAGCTCCCCTTCCATTACCTGAGTCAGGCTATGAATGGTCAGACCAATTCGATGATCGGTCAGCCGGCTTTGCGGAAAATTGTAAGTTCGTATCCGTTCGCTTCGATCGCCTGTACCCACTTGCTTCTTACGGTTTTCAGCATATTTTGCCCTCTCCTCGTCCTCCTTGGCTTGGAGCAAACGCGATCGCAGTACCGTCATCGCTTTTGCTTTGTTCTTGATCTGCGAACGCTCGTCTGAACAAAGCACAATGATCCCAGTGGGCTTGTGCAGGATTTGCACCGCGGAATCGGTTGTATTAACCCCTTGCCCTCCCGGACCACTCGCTCGGGTTACCGTTATCTCAAGATCTTGAGGATCAATTTGAATGTCCACCTCCTCGGCTTCCGGGAGTACCGCCACCGTAACGGTTGAAGTGTGTATGCGTCCCTGGGATTCTGTTTCGGGCACCCGCTGGACCCGGTGGACCCCGCTTTCAAATTTCATCTGCTTGTACGCCTCTTCTCCACGAATGAGAAATGAGACTTCCTTGAATCCATTGATTCCACTCTCGCTCGAACCTAGCTGCTCAATCGACCAGCCTCGACGTTCAGCCAGTCGCGTATACATCCGGTAAAGACTGCCCGCGAACAGGGACGCTTCGTCTCCTCCCGCCCCCGCTCGAATTTCAACGATCGTATTCCTTGAGTCAGAATCATCTGGAGGAATCATGGAAACGAGGATCTTGCTCTCCAAGCGAGCAATCTCTGCCTCCAATTCCGGAAGCTCTTCGGTCGCGAGCTCTTTGAGCTCGGCGTCTCCACTGGGATCAGCCAGCAATTCTTTGTGCTCGGCACGAGCCCTCTTTGCCGATTCGAGAGCCGCATGGTCTTCCAGTAAATGGCGCAACTTTATCTGCTCTCGCGACAAAGCGGCCGATCGGCGCGAGTCATTGAAAAAGTCAGGCTGATTCATTAGCCCGTCGATTTCTTCAACACGTTTCTGGAAAGTGGATATATCTGGAAGCTCTATCGCCATAGGAAAGGAAGCAGCAATGCCGACTCGATCTCAAAACTGCAAATCTCAATTTCATGAAGATGTCGCTCCATAATGCCATTCCCGAAAGTGCCGGCGAGCGATTCGGTACCCCCATTGCCTGAAATCGTTTACTTGCGACTCACTGAAATTGGCAATTGCAGTCGCAACCGTTACCCGTTTTCTGTCACCTATGCCACACGGACTGTTCACCCAGAACAGAATAGCGATCATCTGGGATTTCGACAAAACGCTCATACCCGGCTACATGCAACAGCCGATCTTCGAGCGGTATCACATCGACGAAGACCGGTTTTGGGAGGAAACCAACGCCATGGCCAGCCGCTACAAGGAACGCGGCTACCACGTTTCAGGGGAAAGCGTCTATCTCAACCACATCCTCACCCATGTCCGGAATGGCCAGATGAAAGGTCTCAATAACGAGCTGCTGCGTTTGTTGGGAGCCGAAATCGAGTTTTACGAAGGATTGCCCGAATTCTTTAGTGAGCTCAGAGAAGAGGCGCGCTCTAAACCTGAATACGAAAAGCATGAGATCGAGCTGGAACACTATATCGTCAGTACGGGTTTAGCAGAAATGATTCGAGGCAGCAAGATCGCCCCCTATGTCGATGGTATCTGGGGGTCCGAGTTCATAGAGAACCCCCTCTTGCCCGGATTTCTCTCGCAAGACGAACTCGCAATGGAAACCGACAGGGAAATCAGCCAAATCGGCATGATGATCGACAATACCACCAAAACTCGAGCCCTGTTCGAGATCAACAAGGGCTCCAACAAGGACAGTGCCATCGATGTAAACGCGAAGTTAGCTCACGAAGATCGCCGTATTCCCTTCCAGAACATGATCTACGTCGCGGACGGTCCTAGTGATGTACCAAGCTTTTCTGTCGTTCGCAAATTCGGCGGTAAAGCCTACGCCGTCTACAAACCGACTAACGAGGCAGAATTCGCCCAAAACGATCTCCTGCTGCAAACGAATCGTATCCACGCCTACGGTCCTGCCCGGTATTCGGGCGACTCCAATACCTCAATGTGGCTCCGTCTCCATGTTCAGAAAATCTGCGACCGGATCGTCGCCGATCGGGAGACGAATTTCGCCCGCCGCATCGCCGAACCCCCAAGGCATTTGAAAGACAAGGTTGCCCCCCTCGAAGTGGAAGAGGATGTCGCGGAGCAGGATTCGCTAGAGATCTGAAATCTAGCCAGTCCGCTTTAGCCGGCTAGCCCCTTCTCCACTTTGTAGAACTTCCAATGAAATACTTGAAATCCCTCGATCCGTTCGCTAAACGCTTCGCCCTCAAGCTCAAAAAAACGAAAAACCCCGATTCATTCAGGAACTTGAACCGGTAAAACCAATCTATTTTTCACCCTAAACTCAAATCTGATCCACTAATGGTAATTGTAGATAATATAGTCAAAGACTACGGGGACTTGCGCGCCGTCGACGGCGTGTCCTTCGAGGTCAAGAAAGGCGATATTCTCGGCTTTCTTGGTCCCAACGGAGCCGGCAAGTCCACCACAATGAAAATGATCGCCGGTTTTCTTTCGCCGACCGCCGGAACCGCCTCGGTTGCGGGTTTCGATGTGCAGAAGGACCCTATGGAAGCGAAGAAACGCATCGGGTATCTGCCAGAAAGCAGCCCGGCCTATCCAGAGATGACGGTGGTCGAGTTTCTAACCTACGTCGCGGAAACCCGAGGCTTTCGGACCAAAGACGAGATCCACGACCGGTTAGCCAATGTGATCGTGAAATGCCATTTGCAGACCGTGCAAAACCAGGCCATCGAAACGCTCTCCAAGGGATATCGCCAAAGAGTCGGCGTCGCCCAAGCGATTCTCCACGATCCCCCCGTGCTCATCTTGGATGAGCCAACCGATGGGCTCGACCCCAATCAAAAGCACGAAGTGCGCAAACTGATTAAGGCCATGGCCGAGGACAAAGCCATCATCCTCTCTACCCACATTCTCGAAGAGGTCGAGGCGATCTGTAATCGCATCATCGTAATCGACCAGGGCAAAGTCCGCGTGAACGAGACTCCTGAAGCGTTCAAAGCCCGCCAGCCTGGATCTTCAATCGACGAAATCTTCCGTGAAATCACTAACAGCAAGGCATACGCATGAACCAGATTGCTCCCATATTTAAAAAAGAGTTCTTCGGCTATTTCCGTTCGCCCGTTGGGTACGTGATTCTGGCCGTGTTCCATATCGTGCTGATTGGTCTCGCGGTCTTCGCCGGATACTACGAAAGCAACCAGGCCAGCCTCGATACGATTTGGACGTTCCTTCCCTGGACGTTTCTTATCTTCATCCCCGCAACCGGAATGCGGCTTTGGTCAGAAGAAAAGCGGTCCGGGAGTATCGAACTTCTCTTTACGCTGCCCGTTCCTACGGCCAGCGCAGTACTGGGCAAGTTTCTCGCGGCTTGGGCGTTCATCGGAATTGCGCTCGCCCTGACCTTTTCGCTGGCCCTGACCACGAGCTACCTCGGCAATCCCGACTGGGGGATTATTTTCTCCGGCTATTTCGGCTCTATACTGATGGCTGCCGCCTATCTGTCTATTAGCTCCGTCTGCTCGGCACTGACTAAGAACCAAGTGATTGCCTTCGTAATCAGTGTTCTCATTTGCGTATTGGTAACGCTCTTTGGTTCACAAATCCTGCTAACTGTGTTCGAGAATATCGCTTCACCAGGCATGCTGGATTTCCTAGGCAATTTCAGCTTTCTCAACCACTTTCAAACGATGACCCGAGGATTGATTGAGCTGAGTGCCATCTCGTTTTTTGTTGTCCTGACCATCGCGTTTCTGGGCATCAATATCATCGTTTTAGAAAATTAGAATCGGGGGAATACTGACATGAAAACGAGTACCAAAATTCACGCCGCATTTCTCATTCTGATAAACTTTCTTCTGCTCCACTATGTCGTCTCCTCCATTCCATTGAGATTCGATATGACGGCAGGAAATTCGTTTACGCTTTCGGACAGCGCCAAATCGCTGCTGGCAAAAGTCGAAGAACCCGTTCGGTTCGATTTCTATCGAACACGATCCGTTGAGGGCCTTTCGCCCCAAATAAAGATGCACATCCAGAACTTCGGCGATCGCGTCGAGCAGATGCTGCGTCAGTTCGAGCGTGCTGCCAAAGGGAAAATCATCCTCGACCGGATCGATCCTGAACCGGACACACCCGCCGAAGAAAACGCCATCGCTGCGGGAGTTCACGGACAAAGTCTGCCTAATGGTGACACCATTTTCCTTGGACTGGTGATTAGCCAAGGCGATTCGGAACACGTGATTCCCTTCTTCGACTGGAACAAGGAAGGTTCTATCGAATACGACATCGCAAAAGCGGTTCACGAGGCTCAGCAGTTGTCCAAGCCAAAACTAGGCTTGATCAGCAGTCTACCGCTGAAGGCGCCTCCCATGCCGATGATGCCCGGCCAACCTCCACAAGAAGACCAATATATCATCAGCGAGCTCGAGAGCTCTTTCAACATAGAGGTCATCGAACCCACGGCCAGCGAACTGCCGAAAGACTTGGACATGCTGGTCGTGATTCACCCGATCGGACTTCCGGATACACTGCTCTTCGGCATCGACCAGTTTACCTTGTCCGGAAAGCCAATGTTCCTGGCTGTCGATCCCTCGTCCCTCTTTTTCCGCAGCCAGCAACAGCAGAATCAGATGGCCATGATGGGGCGTCCCAATCCGAATACTTCGAGTGATTTCCCACGGTTCTTTTCCACCTGGGGAATCAAGTACTCCGCCAGTGAAGCCCTTGCGGATCCGGACATTGCCTATACGCAACAGAACTCCATGCAACCCGCATGGCTCATCTTCCGCGAAAACAATGTCAGCGAGGATTTCCTTCCTGCGGCTGAGCTCAATGCCGTGCTCCTTCTCGAGTCGGGCAGTTTGAGCCTGGATGAAGGCTCGAAGCTCACTTTCGAACCAATATTGCAAACCACTGAGAGTGCCGGATCCATCAACGGAATGATGCTTCAATTTGCCCAGCAGGGAGCCCTCTTGAATCAAATGGAAGCTTCCGGCGAAAAACAAACCGTGGCGGGATTGCTCAGCGGTGAATTCACGACCGCATTTCCCAATGGAAAGCCCTCGAACCCGAGTGCAGCCCCGGACGGTGATGGCGAGAGTGAAGACACGCCAGACGAGCCCGAGCAGCTCTATACCGGTAAAGGCAATGTATTCATCATTGCAGACACCGACTGGCTACTCGATCAATTTTCGATCCGACGCCAGAACTTCCTCGGTATGATGACCATCCAGCCAATCAACGACAATTTGGCTATGGGGACCAATGTCATTGAGTTCCTTGGCGGAAGCCAGGATCTGATTGGGATTCGCAGCAAAGGGGAGGTAGCAAGAGCATTCGATCGCGTCCAGGCGATGGAAGTTGAGGCCCAGAAACAATACCAAATCAAACTTCAGGAAGTTGAGGAAAAAATTTCCGAGATGAATCAGGAGATACAAAAGCTCGTTACCCAACAACAAGGTACCGGGTTAATCGTCGCCGGTCCCGAGCTGTCAAACGCCCTGCAGCAATTGAGGGAGAACGAAGCCAACATGAGAGCGGAGAGACGCGTTATTCGGCGAGAACTGCGAAAAGATATCAATGCCCTCAAGTGGAAACTGGTATCCTTGAATATCGGATACTCGCCCATCGGTCTCGTCATCTTTGGCTTCATTTTCTACCGCATGCGTAAACAAAAAGCACTCTAAGACTTACCATGAATATAAAGAATTTATACATCAGCGCTGGAGTTCTTGCTGTCCTTGCAATCATCACCAGCTTCCTAACGAAAACCAGTAACGCCCCTCTGCTCGACGAACGAGTGGGGTCAAGCGTCGTTGATCCCGCCAATCTGCGCGACACGGCCAAAATCGTTGTCGAGACAGAAGGTGAGAAGATCACACTCGTCAACGATGAGGAAACTAAATCCTGGGTATTGGAAGAGAAGCACAACCTTCCCACGAGCTATACTCGTATTTCCCAGCTAGCCCGGAACGTATCCGAAGCGAAACTCCAACGGCTCGTCAGCGAAAACCCAGAGCGTATCGCCACGCTGGGATTCGAGGGGGGCGACCTCATC
>JAUHWE010000166.1 GCA_030424825.1 Verrucomicrobiia bacterium | reverse complement strand
CCTGCCCAGGCAAGCGTGGTGGCGGAAAGATCCATAATATCCACCAGATCGTCCCGTACTTGCGTTTCGGGTACAAACTCCTTCGGACCACGCACAATGAGTGGAACATGCAAACCTCCCTCCGTCGGCATCTGCTTGTGACGCACCAACTGGTTGGCGCCGTGATCTGAAACATAGACCACGATCGTGTTATCCCAGAGCCCATTCGCTTTCAGCCCTGCCAGAATATCCCCAATAAAGTCGTCATCCTTTCGAATCGAATCATAGTGCTCGGCAACCACTTCCCGATAGAGTTGGTTTTGAGGATAGTCGGGCGGCACGGTCACCGAAGCCGGATCGGTTTTACGGTTGGCTGGAAACTTCGAAACATTGTTCTTCCCTCCCGCAGTTTGGATCTGACCATAGAAGGGCTGGTTCGCTTTGAGCGATTCCCAGGGCACTGGTTCGCGGGTTTTCTGCTGCAGGGAGTAGGACGCTTTTTGATCCCATACAAAGTTGTAGTCGTCCTTGCCCAAATTAAAGGTATAGTAACCGCCTTCTTTCAGGATTTGCGGGAGCAACTTAAGGTGGCTCGGAAACGGTATCTTTCGAGGACCTCGCGAGGACCGGTGCTCGTGAGCCCCAAACCGTATCTGATTCTGGCCAGTCATCACCGCTGAGCGACAAGCCGAGCAAACGGGGGCAGGCGCATAGGCCCTCGAAAAGCGGATGCCTTGCGATGCCAAAGAATCGATGTGAGGCGTGTGCCCCTCGTTCACCTCGTCACCATAACATCCCATCCAAGGAGAAGTGTCTTCCGCGAAGATCCAGAGGATGTTCGGCTTTTCTACGGCAAAAGCGCAACTGAGAAAGGATAATGACAATAGCGACAAGGCAACGCGGGGAAATATCATACTTTGATTTACGCAGTTCTATTCGATTTCGACAACGATAGATTTAATTAAACGCCGGATGCGCGTGCTCCGCCGCCAAAACGCAGTGACACAGGAAACCCGCATCACCCGTAGGAGCGCTTTTCGCAAGTCCTCCGTAGCATTTGCGACGGATAGAACACCGCGATCTAATCGATAGGGAATCGCCCCAACCATTCGAGGCTCCTACAGGTCATTTACCGTAGACGCGACCTTGCCTTTTCCTGAAAGCGAATGCTAATCCAGCAGTGCTTCCAGAACCCTGGCCACTTCCTCGCCTTGGGCCTGAACGCCTTCTGAGTTGAAGTGCACGTTTCCTGGTTTGGTCCACCAATTCGCGTGATTTGGCTTCGTAAAGGAATACAAATCATTCACAACGATCTCCGGATGGTCCTTCAATACCTTCAGGGCAACTTTGTTAAACTTCGCGGCATCTCCCGCATGACGACCCGACTCCCCTTCCGGTACTGGAGTTGTCAGCGCAAACACTCGTTTTGCTTTCGGGTGATGCTTGTTGAGGTAGGAAAAGATCTTTCTCAGATTTCTTTCGTATTCACCGAGTGTAGACACTTGCTCTCCATTGACTTTGTCCAACTTGGAGCGCTCAGCCACATATTTCAAATCGTGCAGACCTACGTTAATCTGGATAACGTCCCACTCATGCGTCCAGTGACCTTCGAGTTCAGAGTTTTGCATGGTGGAATGAAGCGTCTCCATTTTTGATATAAACGACGACGAGTCCCCCCCATTGACATGAAGCCGATAGACGTTTGCCTTCCCCGCCAACGCCTCCCTGACAACCGGGGTATAAGCGATCGAAATGGAATCCCCGTAAATAAGAATATTCGGTAGCGAAGGATTATTTTCCACATAGAGAAACGCTTTATTCTTATCATCTGCTTTCTTGCGCAGGGCAATCCCATACCAGGCATCTTCCGCCGTCTCCCCAAAGGAAACCGAGGCAAACGCAACTAGGGATAGAGATATCAGAATTGATTTTTGGCGCATAAAATCAGAAGTGAGTTAAAACCAATGGATCTTCAAATCTATTATCGCGCATCGCAGCATCTAAAACCTGCCCAACGAAATTTTCAACGAAATCGGGAACTCTGATCTCACAATCCAGACTCAATACCTGCCTTGCGTCCGGATTAGCCTTGCAATAACAGGCCAAATCATCGCGCTAGGCTAACACTAGCCAGATCTATGCCTTTTAACTCGAGAGTCCCAAACTTCACTATACGGCCGATGGCACCCGAAGAGGCGAGCCAAGTCGCCTCCTTAATCTACACTTCTACCAATCATTGGTATGAATCCAACGGAAGAGGAAAAATTTTCCAAGGGAAGCCGGAACACTGTTCAGTATTCACCGATGTTTATGAAGACCTCGACCCTGGCTGCTGCTTTATAGCGGTTTCCGAGCAGGATCAGTCCATTCTAGGTTCCTGCTTTTATCATCCCCGAGAGACGCACATGTCGCTGGGAATAATGAATACAAGACCCGACATCGGCAGCAAAGGAGTCGCAAAGGCGCTTCTCTCTGAGGTCGTCAACAAAGCTCGATCTCAAAACCTACCTGCCCGACTCGTTTCGAGTTCGTTCAACCTTGATTCCTTTTCTCTCTACACACGCCAAGGATTTGCGCCTTACCAATTCTTTCAGGACATGGTCATGGAAGTCCCTTACAACGGGGTCGCCATCAACCCAGTCCCTGGGATGAGCGTTCGGGCAGGAACGCCAGAAGACGTGGAGCGCATAGACTTACTTGAACGTTCAATTTGGCAGACCTCACGGGTCAAAGACTGGCAATACTTTGCGGAAAATCACCAACGAATCTGGAGCCTGACAGTTGCGGAGAATGACGAGGGCACTCTATTGGGCGCGCTCGCGTCAATCAACCACCCGGGTGCCGAAATCATCGGTCCGGGCATCGCCTTGGATAGCACCGTTGCCAATTTAATGATACAACGAGAACTCAATCAACACCGCGGAAATAAACCGATTGTAATCATTCCTTCAGACAAGACCGCTCTCGTCGCTTCGATGTACGAAATGGGAGCTCGCAATTGTGAACTCCATGTTGCCCAGTGCCTCGGAGAACCTCCGAAAATAGAAGGCGTCGTCATGCCTACCTTTTTGCCAGAAACGGGATAGTCGGAAGATCTGCTCTATCTCGCTCACATCTACCGGGAGGTTCTAATGCATGAGCACCGATTAAGATTTGGGTCCTATTTAGCAACTTTGCGACACCCCTATCCGCCATAGGCGAAGGTCCGTATCACTTTTTACCTGACAGGAATTCAACCAAAGAAGCGAACTCCTGCAAGGACAACGAATTCGCCAGCCCTGGGGGCATCATAGAAGTTGGCAGATGATCCTCGCTCTTCAGATTTGATACGGCCACCTTGATCGCATTTCCGGTAATGTCTCGGAGTGTAATCTCGTCTGCATTGCGACGGGTCACAAAGCCGACTAGAGTCTTTCCGTCTTTGGTCGTAATGGATGTCGTCTGAAATCCTTGTGAGATCGTAGCGTTCGGTCGCAAGATAGCTTCTGCGATTTGATCGTTCCGCATGATCGAACCAATTTGCCCCATATAGGGACCTTTTGGAGCCTCGGAGCTGCTGAGGGTGTGACAGGCCACGCATCCTTGCTGGGCAAAAAGCTTCTCACCTAGAGCAACGTCCGCTTTGATCTTGTCGAGCGAGAGAATCACGTCCTCGATTGGAGTTGTCGCAATAGCTCCTTTCTTGGCAGCGATCTTGCTCAAGTCCACGTCGATCTTTTCGGCTTCTTCCGACACTATAAAAGTACCGAATTTTTCAATGCCCAAACGATGGCTGTCATTGAGACTTGTCAGGTAATTCCGTCCATCAGCATCCGTACGATCCCAGTCCTCCTCCAAGGCTGTTCGTATTCTCTGGCTAGCCTCCCAGGTGATTGGCTTGTAGTAAGGTCCACTAGTATCTGGACGCGTCGTCCACCACCAGGATCCGTCATAAGGCGCTTCCTTCCAATACAGTCGGGCCAGCGTTTTTAGAGCCTTCCGGCGCTCGGAAGGATACTCGGTCGATTTCAAATGCTTTATCACTCCCTTCGCGAGGTAATCACTGTGGCGATAACGAATAGCCCAGTGAGCAAGATCCGACGCTTCCGTTTCCAAGGCATCCAGCAAAGCGTCATCCATTGCCACTTTCACGAGCGAATGGGCTGCCAGGTGCGGTAGAATACGATCCGAATCTGGCGTCGCATGAGCGAACCGCTTCGTTAACCCCGATATGGGATGCGGCGTCGCATGGAATTCCCCCTCTGGTTTAACCCCTGTCGAAGACGCTTCCATCGCCACACGCGCAGTGAATTTCACCGCCCCTCCTGGAAGTTCGTAAACCACTGTTGAGGCAAGGGGAACGCCGAGTGATTCCTTCATACCCTTCGGGGCTTTCTTTTCGATGACCAAGCCCGTTTTGGCAATGTCGTCGAACTTCTGGATCGGTCCGTTGCTCGTGTCTGCCTCCTTCCAATCCAAATCCAACAGCCTTACTTGATCCCCGTTTTCCAAATGAATCATGGGATCGATCCAATGGGTACGGTCATTCTTTTCACCCACATGGTAATAGAGAGAATGCAGATGGAGCTCTTTGTACCCTTTCAAATTTGCTTCGAACGGGCGAAATTGTTGGGTACCCTTGATCAATACCGGGTCTCCTACCGGAGCGGTGGCAATCTTCTCTTCCGGAAACCGGTAAGGAGTCTTTAGCAGTGCAGTGGCTGCCGCACTTTCACCGACACGTCCGAGGGCGATCGTCGCTGCCGCCTTTTCTCGGGCTGAGCCATTCTCCAAAAAGGCAGAGAGTGCTTTGGTGGATACACCCATTTTTTCAAGCCAAGGCAAGCGGTCAGTCGCTGCCCGAATTGCGAACTCAGCCATCTCAGAATCATCAAACAACGCCACTAGCGAAGGGATCCCTTCCGGTCCCGCCATCTGCGCGAAGGTAAAGAGTGCTGCCACTCGGGCTTCCTTCGACAAACGCGACTGCCTGACTCGATCTAGCAGTTTCGATGGAATCGTCTTATTCGAACGGGTCAAAAGCTCCTGCTGGGCAGCTAGCCGAATGGTAGCGCTGGACGAAGCCAGTTGAGCTATCAAGTCATTTACCTTCGCATAATCTAAGGATTCAAAGGGACGATAAGTCCAATTTTTGGGGACAACGCGCACCACGTAGCCTTTCTCAGAGCTGCCCTTATAGGTCGCCCCCGCCCAAGCGCTCAAGTACAACCGGCCTGCAGCATCCACATCGAGATCCGAAACTTGGGAGAGCTGTATAAACGGCTCCGGAGTCTGCGTAAACGAAGCTCCATCGGGAACTAGTCTATGAATGAAGACTCCGTTCCTTCCCCAATCGGACATCATAGGCTGATTATGGTAAGGACCCTCCCAGGAAGGCTCGCTCATATACAACGCCCCGGTCCCAGATCCACCTCCCAAATCCTCAAGGGCAGGAAGAATTTCCTCGGAAAAATTCATAAACAGCGAGGGGTATCCATAATTTGCGGACTGAATCTGGTGAATGAATCGTACATTCCAGCCGCCACCGTCATTGGTATTCCCGCGTGTGTAGATGTTCATAAACGGGTCTATGGCCACGTCGTAAATATTGCGAAGCCCCTTCGTATAGAGTTCCATCTCTGTCCCGTCGGGGCGCACACGCACGATTCCACCCCCCAACAAAGTTAAAGTCGTTCCATCCGCTCCCGTGGCGTTCGAGAATCCAAAGTCTCCCACCGCAATGTAGATCCACCCGTCAATCCCCATCCGAATCCCGTTGGTCGAATGGTCCGTGCCTCGAGACCGTATCGATTCCGGCGAGCAAATGCCCTTAATAAGGGTCTCACCCGGCCCGTCCGCTACACCGTCCCAGTCCCTGTCTTCAAACAGGGTCAAATCCATACCGCTCGCCTCGCCCGTTCCATGATCGTAGGTCGTATGCAGTACCCAAAGCTTCTTGCCCAAGGAGATCAGTCCACGAGCGCTGTCAGCCATGGCATAGCGCGTGTGAGCGTCCGCTACACCGTCATTGTCGCTATCGGTAAGCCGTATGATTTCACCCTTGCCCGGCCCCTTTCCGAGGGAGCCATTTCTATCGACCGCCACGAAAACCTCTCCCGTAGGAGCCACACAAAGAGCAGCCGGAGAAGGCGTCAAATCGGGGCCTGAGAAGCGCACCATCTCGAGGTCCTCGGGTACGCTATCTTGAGCAAAACTAAGGCTAATGGAAAAAAAGCCGCAAAGCAGTAGAATGATCACATGAAACATAGAGGGAAAGACGAACATCGCTTTTCAGATAAAACTACCAGATTTTTCGACGCATCCTTCATTTAAAAAGCAACAAAAATAGGACGCATTCAGGCTCGCGCGCCTAATCCATCTCGCTTTCCAGCCCAAATTCGTTCTTGCGGCTAGAATCTCAACAGACTGCAATGCAATGTCATGACTTGGCCCTGCTCTTTCCCCCTTTCCCCCTTCAAGGCGTTCTCATACTATATCGGAATCTCCCTAGCGATCGCTTCATACTCCTACGGCAATGACGAGGTTCTGGAAGATGAAAAAGCTCCCGCTTGGGATATCGAAAACCCACCCGGCCCGACGCATAGCCAAGCAATCGACGTCACTGAAGGCACCTGGATGAGTTTGGACGTGAGTCCCGACGGTAGCGAAATCGTATTTGACCTCCTAGGTGACCTCTACCGCATGCCAATCGACGGGGCGGATGGAACGAATGGCGTCTATCCCGAGAAACTGACCGAAGGAATGGCTTGGGATATGCAGCCCCGCTATAGTCCCGACGGAAAAACCATCGCCTTCACCAGCGACCGGACCGGTAAAGGCAAATTGGCTGGGGACAACATTTGGCTTCTTGATCTAGGAGATAACACGCTGTCGCAAGTAACCGACGAACCTTACCAACTACTCAATGGTCCTGCCTGGTCGCCAGATGGCAACTACATTGTCGCACGCAAGCATTTCACCAGCCGCCGCTCACTTGGGGCTGGGGAGATGTGGCTCTATCACCGAAGCGGTGTGGACGCAAACGCTCAAGGAGGCGTTCAACTCACTAAAAAGCCCACCGAGCAAAAAGACGTCAACGAACCGGTTTTCTCACCCGATGGAAAGTACCTTTACTACTCAGAGGACGTTAGTCCCGGTAGTGAATTTGAATACAGCAAAGATCCACATAAGCAAATCTACGCTATCAAACGGGTCGAGCTGGCTACCGACGAAACGGAATCCTACATCACAGGTCCCGGCGGGGCCTGTCGACCTACGCCCTCGCCAGACGGAAAAACGATCGCCTTTGTCCGTCGCATCGATGGAAAGACCGGCCTCCATCTTTTCGACACCCAAACCGGCGCTATTCGACTCCTCAATGACCAGTTGGAACGCGACATGCAGGAAACTTGGGCCATTCACGGAGTCTATCCCGCCTTCGAGTGGACACCAAATGGTGAATACATTGTCATTTGGGCCCGCGGGAAGATCAACAAGATCAGCGTTGCCGATGGGAGCGAATCCGTCATCCCCTTTCACATCCAGGACGACCGCCAAGTTTCCGATGCCCTACGCTATCCGGTCGCAGTTGCCCCGGATAAATTCGATGTGCGTTTACTGCGATGGGCCCAGGTTACACCCGACGGAAATCAGGTTCTTTTTCAGGCTCTCGGACACCTCTACCTGCGCGATTTGCCAAATGGAGAGCCACGGCGGTTAACGGATCAAAACGAGCATTTCGAAATGTTCCCTAGCCTTTCACGAGACGGTCGCTTCGTCGTCTACACCACCTGGAATGACAGCGAACTCGGTAGTGTGCGCGTGGCGTCCCTCGACCGCGGAGCCAATCGGGAGGAGTGGATCGTCACCGAAAGTCCAGGCCACTACACAGAACCCGTATTCTCTCCAGATGGTCAAACCATTGTCTACAACCGAGTGGGAGGAGGTCTGATTCGTTCGTCTCTCTGGTCGCGCGATCAGGGCATCTACCGAATTCCGGCACGAGGTGGCGAAGCCAAACGCATTCTAAAAAAAGGCAGCGGACCGCAGTTCGGCGCGAGCAATGATCGATTTTTCTATCAGCTGGGAAAACGCGAAAAGGATGCGGACAATCGCTCCCTCATCTCCGTAGATCTAAATGGCAATGAACCACAAATCCACTACACAAGCAAATGGGCTACCGATTACCGGATATCTCCCGACGGAAAATGGTTGGCCTTTATCGAACGTTTCAATGTCTACCTTTCCCCCTTTGTCCCAACCAGTCGATCCATCCTCGTGGGTCCCAAAGGAAAAACCTTGCCGATCGCCCAGGTCAGCAAGGAAGCCGGCATCTCCATCCGCTTT
>JAUHWE010000165.1 GCA_030424825.1 Verrucomicrobiia bacterium | reverse complement strand
TTAGATTTCGAGTGATTGTTATTAGGTAGGGCAACGACCTCCGGGCGTGCCGCGTATTAATGATCTCCTTGTGCGGCACGCCCGGAGGTCGTTGCCCTACCATTCGACCATATAACAAAGTAGAGCTAAGACTCAGGCTAAAGCACTGAGCTACTATGGACCCCGCGAAGCAAAACCACGCCGCCTTGCGACGTGGCTACGAAGAGACCTCACCCTCCACGGCAGCCATGGCGAAGGAGTGAGATCGCCCGCTACCCATGTCAGCAGCGAAGCCACCGTCCCGTGAATACGGTTGATCTCTCGGCATTATTCGGGCGAGATGAATACCTGTGATGAAACGCCCCCGATTCCTCGTGTTATGCCTCAGCGCTCTCGTTGGTTTATCCCTTTCGACCGCCCTTGCCCAAATTAGAATCGCGACCTTCGATGTCGACGCCACTCCGCCCGTGGGCTCTGAGCTGGCCTACGACCCCGTCAAGAAGCACGACGAAATTACCCTGCGCTGCCGTGGGCTTGCCATTCTCGGTTCCGGCAAGCCCATCGTCCTCTGCGCCATCGATTGGATCGGAGTGGCCAATGCCTCGCAGGACGTATTTCGCGACGCCCTCGCCGAAGCGGCGGGAACCACCCGTGATCGAGTCGCCGTCCACGCCCTGCACCAGCACGACGCCCCTCGCAGCGATTTCAGCTCCGAAGCTCTCGTCCATGAACTCGGCATCGTCGGCTACGACCTCTTCGACAGCTTTTTCCAAAGAAAGGTCATACGCCGCGCTGCCGGCGCTTTGAAAACGGCCATCCCAAACGCTCAAACCGTTACCCACTATGGCTGGGGAGCCGCCGATGTTGAGGACGTTGTCTCCAATCGGCGAATACTGGGACCGGACGGCAAAGTCAGAGTCATGCGCTTCACAACCGCCCGAGACCCCGCCATCCGCGCCGAACCGGTTGGCGTGGTCGATCCCGAGATTTCACTCCTCTCCTTCTGGAACGATGACAAGCCGGTCGCGGTATTGAGCTATTTCGCCACCCACCCGCAAAGCTACTACCGCACCGGCATGCCCAGTCCCGATTTTCCGGGCATTGCCCGCTTCCTGCGAGGACAAGGACAGCCGCAGGCCCTGCATGTGCACTTCAACGGAGCCGGAGGAAATATCGGAGCCGGCAAATACAATGACGGCAATACCGAGAACCGCGTGCTCCTCGCCCAACGTCTGGCGGATGGAATGCTCGCCGCGTGGGAATCCACGGAACGGTTTTCGCTAACTCCGTCTGGAATTGGATGGGACACAAAGGCAGTGACCCTTCCGCTCGCAAAGCATTTAGATGAAGATGCCCTATTGGCGAAAATAGAATCCAAGACTTCCGATGGGTACGAAGGCATCACGCAGCTGGCTTACCTCCGCCGCGTCCAATCGGGTCACGCCATTGATATCGCCTGCCTCAAGATCGGCAAGGCCCGCGTGCTCCACATGCCGGGCGAGCTTTTCGTGGAATATCAACTGGCGGCCAAAGCCATGCGGCCGGATCTGCAGGTCGCCATGGCCGCTTACGGCGACTACGGCACCGCCTACATCGGTACCGAGATTTCCTATACAGAAGGCGGCTACGAAACCAGCGAACGCGCCACCAACGTCGGCCCCCAGTCAGAAGCGGTCCTGACAAAAGTGATGCGAACCTTGCTGGGGGCGAATTGAGCCCTGCAATTTGTCGTTTGCCAAGGAGGCGATCTGTCTCAATGAATTGGGGTTAAATCGACTCCTCTTGCATGCCGTCGCCTGAATCCCCGACTCCTGAAGCATTTATCTCTCGCTGGAAAAACTCTGGCGGCCATGAGCGGGGCTCCGCCCAGCTCTTCTTGACCGAGCTTTGCGACCTGCTGGGCCTTCCTCACGCGGACCCGCCGACCAAGCACAATCACGAGAACCGCTACTGCTTCGAGCGAGCCGTTCCCCATGTGAAGCCGGATGGCAGCCAGACGACCAAGTTCATCGACTGCTACAAACGCGGTCACTTTGTCTTGGAGACCAAACAGGGAATCAACCCGGACGAGACCGATGCGGAGCAGCAGCAGCTCGCCTTCAAGCTCAGCGAGCGGGAGCACGTCTCCACGAGTACCGGACACGGCAAGCGGGGCTCGAACCAGTGGGATATCGCCATGGAAAAGGCGAAGAAGCAGGCCGAAGGCTACATTCGCGACCTTCCGGCGGAAGAGGGGCGACCGCCGTTTCTCATCGTTTGCGACGTCGGCCATGTGATCGAGCTTTTCGCCGAGTTCTCCCAAACGGGAGGCACCTACGTCCGCTATCCGGATCCCAAGTCGCACCGCATTTTCCTTGAGGATCTGGCCGATCCGGAAAAACGCGACCTGCTTCGGGCCATCTGGACAGACCCGCTTTCGCTCGACCCGTCCAAGCGCTCCGCCGCCGTCACCCGCGAGATCGCCAATCAGCTGGCCGCACTGGCCAAGTCGCTCGAGTCGGATGGGCACAATCCCCAAGAGATCGCCACCTTTCTCCAGCGCTGCCTCTTCACCATGTTCGCGGAAGATGTGGGCCTCCTTCCAAAAAACGGATTTCTCGATCTTCTCCGCAACGTGAAGGACAGTCCGCAGGGCTTCCCCATCTTGGTCACCAATCTGTGGAAGGAAATGGCGACCGGAACGGAATTCTCCACCGTGCTCATGCAGAAGATAGCTCATTTCAATGGGGGCCTCTTCGAGCATCCAACGGCGCCGAAAATTACCTCCGAGCAAATCGCCCTCCTCATCGGGGCGACCAAGCCGGACTGGTCCGCCGTCGAGCCGGCCATCTTCGGCACCTTGCTCGAGCGGGCCCTTTCGCCCCGCGAACGTCACAAGCTGGGTGCCCACTACACGCCACGTTCCTATGTGGAGCGACTGGTCAAGCCGACCGTCATCGATCCGCTGCGCGAGCAGTGGGACGAGGTCAAGGCCGCCGCGGCTCAATTCGAAAAGCAGGGTAAACGGGCCGACGCCATCGCGGCGGTACACGAGTTTCATCACGAGCTCTGCCGTATCCGTATTCTGGATCCGGCCTGCGGTTCGGGCAATTTTATCTACGTCACCCTCGAGCACATGAAACGGCTGGAAGGCGAAGTCATCGAGCTCCTCCAGCAGCTAGGCGATACGGAACTCACCTTCGAAATGGAGGAGTTCAAGGTTCGTCCCCAGCAGTTTCTCGGGTTGGAAATCAACGAGCGGGCCGTGGCCATCGCCCAGCTGGTTTTGTGGATCGGTTATTTCCAGTGGCACAAGCGGTCAACCGGCAGCGCCGACACGCACGACCGGCCGCTTATTCCGAAAACCCGCACCATCGTCCAGCAGGACGCAGTGCTCGCCTATGACGAAAAGCTCCCGCGCCAAGACGACGCGGGAAACTATGTTTCGATCTGGGACGGACGCACGACCAAAACGCATCCGGTCACTGGGAAGGAAGTACCCGACGAATCCGCTCAAACCTACGTCTTCGACTACACCAACCCACGTCGAGCCACCTGGCCCGATGCCGACTACATTGTGGGGAACCCGCCGTTTATCGGAGCTTCCCGCATGCGCGACCTGCTAGGCGATGGTTATACGGAGACGCTGCGCAAGGTTTGGAAGGGTGCCGTACCGGAATCCGCCGACTTCGTCATGTATTGGTGGCAGAAAGCGGCTGAACTTGTACGCGACGGCCAAGCGAAACGATTCGGCTTCATCACCACAAACTCGATACATCAGACCTTCAATCGCCGGGTTATCGAGCCCTTCTTAGCCAACGAGAAAAAGCCCCTCCACCTCGCTTACGCCATTCCGGATCATCCTTGGGTGGATTCGGCTAGTGGGGCGGCGGTGCGGATTGCAATGACGGTCGCCAATGGTGGCCCGGGGGAAGGTCTGCTTGAGATCGTGAGAGAGGAACATGAGCTTCCGGATGGGGAGCACTCAGTTACGTTGGAATCGAAGAATGGATTAATTATTCCGAACCTGAAGATCGGGGCCAATGTATCACGATGCGAAACACTTAATGGAAATAAAGATATCTCCAATCGTGGATTTTGTCTTTTCGGAAATGGTTTCATCGTAGATCAAACTACCTCAGAAACTCTAGAGAGTAGCTCTGTCGCCACTGATAGCCCTGTCATTTTTGATTATCGTAACGGAAGAGATTTAACAAATACTCCACGGTTTGTGCGAGTCATTGATGCGTTTGGTTACACAACAAAACAACTTCAAGAAAGCCACCCAGCAGTGTATCAACATCTCTTGACGTACGTGAAACCTGAACGTGATAATAATAAGCGCGAGTCACGAAAAAAGTACTGGTGGATATTCGGCGAACCAAACAAAAAGCTTCGCGATCAATTAAAAGGACTCAATAGGTACATTGCCACTGTCGAAACCAGCAAGCACCGCTTCTTCACGTTTCTCGATCAGTCGATTCTGCCTGACAATAGGTTAGTTAATATTGCTACGGATGATGCCTGTTTTCTCGGAGTTTTTTCTTCTCAAATCCACGTCAAATGGGCTCTTGCTACGGGTGGCAGATTAGAGGATCGACCAGTATACAATAAGACAACTTGCTTCGAAACCTTCCCCTTCCCCGATCTCCCTAAAGGCGAACTCAAAACGCGGATACGCGAACTGGGCGAGCAGCTCGACGCTCACCGCAAAGCCCGCCAAGCCGAACACCCGACACTGACGATGACCGGGATGTACAACGTGCTCGAAAAACTCCGCAAGGAGGAGCCACTCACCGAAAAGGAAAAGACCATCCATAGCCAAGGCCTGGTCACCCTGCTCAAGCAGATCCACGACGAAATCGACGCTGCCGTGCTCGAAGCCTATGGCTGGCAAGACCTTCTTAAACCAGCCCGTTCGGGTGAGCCTGTCGAACCCCTTGCCGATCGGCTCGCCCGCGGCGACGAAGAGCTGGAGCAAGCCCTGCTCACTCGTCTCGTCGAACTCAATCACCAGCGGGCGGCCGAAGAAGCCCGAGGGATCATCAAGTATCTGAGACCCGAATACCAAAACCCCGACTACGAGGAAGCCCAAGCGGAAGCAGTCGAGCAGCCCGACCTCGCCATCGAAGCCCCCGTGGCCACCCCTGCCAAAGGCCCCAAGCTCAAATGGCCCAAGACCACCCGCGAACAGATCCAAGCCCTCAAGCCTCTCCTATCCACCCACGGCCCCGACGCCGCCCTCCTCTCCGCCCAGTTCGGCAAAAAAGCCCCCAAACGCGAAGCCCAGATCCAGGACCTCCTGCACACGCTCGCCGACTTGGGGCAGTTGTAAGCCGCACGATGCCGTATCTGGAAACGCATATTAAATCCATGGTAGTAATTTATTGAATAAATTAAGATCTACAACCTATTGCTAAGAAGCAAATCTGAAACGTTATCTCGTTTCGCAATCTAATTAGCCAACTAAATTTACTTAACATCAACTATCAGACTCATGAGATTCTACTCATCAAAAGATTCTCTGAAAAGAGGGGAAATAACTTGGCTTGCGATTATTGAGACAATCTTGGCAATGAGTGTTTCAATTGGTATCGCAATCTACTTCGACACATTGATACACATCGCGATAGGATCGATTCTATCAGTATTTCTATTACTTCAATCTAGATCATCAGTTGAGAAAGGTCGAAAGAAGTATTACAGTATTTTTCCAGAGAAAAAGGGCAGAGTGAAAGGATCGATAGTGACCCTATTCCTAATTTACGCCGTGGTAAGATCTTTAATCATTAGAATAACTGCCACCCTATCTCATCCAATTGAAGGTTTTAAAAACATTCCAAAAAACTGGTCCAAGATCGTACTATGTACAGATCTAACCTCCCCTTTAGAACTTGTTCCAAATACTGAAACAGCACGAAATTTCATTAATCGCAAAACGATATTCACGGTCGAAGGAATTTCGAAGTTATTGCTAACAACTACCAAGTTCAATGTTCTATTTGATACCCTCATCTTTATTGGTTTTTGTATGCTTAATTATTTTATACTATTTGATGAAGCAACTGATAGAGTTTCGGGAACTATAATTGCAGGAATAGCATATATACTATCAGTATATTTAATCGGATTACTTTCTGCATCCGTACTAAGGGTCTTTGTCTTCGCATATCGTTTTAGCCTCAAATCTACAGCGATTGTCTGGCTTCCAATGATATTTACAATCCAACGTCCACTTGACGAGAATACACCAGTAATCGAACGCCTAAACGATCCAAACACCCAATCCCTGAGTAAACTCGTAAGAATATTTTCTGCAATTATACTTATACTCTTTGTTTCAAAACTTTTTATTCTACCTAATATAATCGGATGGTGGAATTCGCTCCCAACAAGCGCCATTTTAAATGTATTTGTGATGCCAAATAAGATACACCCTTGGCATATTGCCGCAGTAACCAATTCGCTAATCACAATTTTCAGCTATATCTTCCTTTTTTCTCCAGCAACCCATTATGTCGAGTCCGGGAAGTGGTCAGAAAGCTTTGTCAATAAGTGGTATCAAATTTTAGGATTAGTCCGAGGAACGTTATCCACATACTCAATAATCGTTGGAATATATCTGGTTTCGGCAGCAACCGTCAATTCTCAGTGGCCTGATTTTGATTGGGATCCTTTTCCTTGGTAACAACCAAACTCCTCAAGTTTTTACTGTAGCAGTAAAAAGACGAATCAAAACAATTAATTCCTACGACAAAAAAGCCACATACCAACACCAAGAAAATAGAAATCCGGTGGGTATAGGTTTCACTGGCCAAAAGACCCGAAACACACGGCATGGAGCCGAATTTCAACCACCGGATATCCACGTACGATGAAAAATAGCAGGTAAAAGTCAATGAAAAGCAATACCCCACACCAACACTTCCAAACCCGTCGAATTCGACGGGTTTAAAAAAGGCCGCCCACAATAGTATTTGGCTCAATTTTGAAACCGATCTAGTTACTATTCTTCTCCCATCCAGATATCCAAATGATAAGTTAAATTTGTAGAGGCTCCGCTCGCGAACCTATCCCAATGTAGGGAGGACCGATCAAACGACCCCAATGTGTCGGTCTTCCCACCAACATTTAAAAATTACTCACTCGAGCGGATCCCTAGCGAAACGAGATAGAATTCTCCCAGCATTAAATCTACTTACGCTTCTGGAGATCGGGCAGTTCAATCCCCATCTTCTTGGCCCGCTCCTGCCATCGCTTGCGGGCGAGCTCGCGCATGTCTTCCGTTTCATCGAACTCATCCATTATTTCGAATCCCAAAAGCGTTTCGATGAGATCCTCGTGAGTCACGACCCCGGACATGCCGCCATAGTTGTCCACCACCAATGCGATTTGCTCCTTAAAAGAGAAAAGGTCGTTGAACAGGCTGGAAAGCGAATCCGTTTCAGAAACCAATCGAATGGGACGCTTGATATCGGACAACGGCGTGTCGTGCTTGTCAAAGGCAACCTGCTCCAGAATCTGCTGTTTGAGGACGTAGCCAGTAATGTGCTCCGGATCCTCGGCAAACACGGGGATGCGAGAGAATTGCAGTACCCTGCTTTCCTTGATCGCCTCGCCACAGCTCAAATTCTCAGGCAACACACCCACGACTGTCCGCGGGGTCATGATGTCGTCGACTTGCACATGGTGGAATCGGATGAGGTTGCGGATGATCTTGCTCTCGTTTTCCGCGATGACGCCTTCGCTTAAGCCCAGCTGTGCCATGGCCACGACCTCGTCCCGACTCACTTTCCCCTCTCCGCCGTTCTCAGGCTGAAGGGACTTGGTGAATTTTTTAGAAATCCAGACGAGGGGAAAGAGGCCGATGATAATCGCCCGGCAGGAGTAGGCCGTGAAAGCCGCCAGTTGCTTGGCGTAGATGGCCCCCAGGGTTTTCGGAATGATTTCGGAGAGAAACAGGATCAGCAGGGTGAGTATCGCAGAAATCAGGCCGAAGTAAGCCTTGCCAAACAAGTCGGCAGCCTGAGCCCCCACCCCTGCAGCCCCTATCGTGTGGGCAATGGTGTTTAGCGATAGAATCGCGGCGAGAGGCCGGTCGATATCGGTTTTCAGCTGTGCGAGGATAATGCCGGTCTTGGTCCCCTTTTTCTCCGCAGTCTTCACAAAGGAAGGCGACAGAGAGAGCAGGCTAGCCTCGAGAATGGAACAGAGAAAGGAGACGCCGATGGCGATGCAAAGATAAACGACCAGGAGGGTCATAGGGTTTGAAAGTAACTCTCAGCGTGAATGACGTACGATTATACGTGAGCGACGACGCTCCACCACAGGTAATTCAGGGCTTATTCGGGTG
>JAUHWE010000164.1 GCA_030424825.1 Verrucomicrobiia bacterium | reverse complement strand
GGCTGGATTTTGCGATTTTGCGGTCGAGCTGAATGTATTTGGATTCGCCTGAACCATTGTCTTCCAGCGGCATCAGGCTGTCCTGTTCGGGACTGCTGCGCTGTGATGTCGCGTTCGTGTACAGGAACAGGACAATTGCTAGCCCGACTAGTATCAGCCCAAGGAATACAGTTAATAAGATTACATTCACGACAAAGAGGCGTCCTTTTGAGTGGCGCCACTATCACGGAATTGGAGCCTCCGGTCTCATCCTATTTGGTCCAACGATAGGCCGATATTGAACCGATGCCGCGTCGGGGCGGAGAATGGATTCGCTATTCCTTCAAGTATCCGCTCTGGCGAATCGGGGAATCTGCAGTTTTCTTTGGTCGGGGAGAGAGGCGAATGGCCTTTGTTCGGTCGAGAATTGACTTCGCTTCAGCGGCTAGGGCCTGCGAAGTTCAGTGCTCAGGAAGGGGTTGAGTTTGTGCTGCTCAAAGTCCTTCGGACGAACGCTTCGCGTTCCCCCATCTGCGCTCCTTTAGTCGCTCCGTCGAACTGCGTGTTCCGGTCTTCTTCGAATCCGGTCTTGTCGCTGGAGCTCGGAACTCGTCCCTTTCTGAAACCAAAAAAGCCACATGATGTGGCTTTCTTTTTTTGGTGCTCAGGAAGGGACTCGAACCCTTACACCTTTCGGCACACGCCCCTCAAGCGTGCGTGTCTACCAATTCCACCACCTGAGCAGTTGAGGAAGGCGGAAAAAAACGATAGATGGGCGTTGATGTAAAGCGCCAAAACAAACAATTTGATTTATTGCGTCAATTGGGTTGATTCTGAGACGTACACCCAATAAAAATACCTCGATTACGTATCATTACGCAATTTGACTTAGCAAACTATCAATTTCAGGGACGCTTCCGGGCTTCCTTTTTTTAAAAGACACATGACCGAACCCAGTTCTCAGGAACCGAAGGAGCCGACGGAAGAGTCGGAATCCAACTCCCTCGATCTATCCGCACTTCAAAGCTTCAGTTTTGGCACCCAGTGGACGGATGCCGGAAAAGCGCCAAAGGGTGGCGACCGGAAAGGTTTCGGACGTGCCCCTGGCCAAGGAAAGCGCCCAGACCGAAGAGGTCCCAGTGGAGGAGGTTCAAACAAGGACAGAAGACCGCCGAGGCGATCGTTTGCCGATAAGGGCCCTCGTGGAGAGAGCGGACCGGGGAATTCCGGAGAGCACCGCGAAGGGGGAGACCGTCGGTTTCAGAATCAAGGACGTCGCTTTGCGGGTGGGGATGGAGAGCGTCGCGGACGGTTTCATGACGATCGACCGTATGAAAGTCCGGTTTTCGACGTTGGGTTTTATCCCGATGACACCGGTTTTTCAACGATCATCAAGGCGCTCAGGACAAACCATATTACCTACGAGCTTTTTCATGTGGCGAAAATCTTCCTCGAAAAGTCTGACCGATATGTGGCGAGTGTGACACGTAAGGCGGCCCAAGGGGAGAAACCCGAGAGTGTGTTTGTTTCCGTGCCCGACGGAATGCCGTTTCAATCGGAGGAGGAGGCGATACAGCATGCCGTTACGCATCATGCGGAAAGCCTTCTCGATACGGAGGAGATTGAGGTCGAGCCTCCCACAGGAAATTTCCCTTTCGTCAATCGTTGTGGAATTACCAAGAAGCTGATTGGCCCGCCGAACTACCATCGATATGAGGAGTTCTTGAATCTGCATCATAAGACACAGCTCAGCAACATGCCTTTCGAGAAGTTCAAAGCCTCTATCGAGCAAGTTCGCGAGGAAGAGGCCGTGAATGAGTGGTTGGAGTCGATGAAGAAGGCAACACGCTATACCAGCAAGGCCGCTGAAGGGGAGGAGCCTCAGACGTTCGAATCAATCAATGACGCGATCGGGTTTTTAAGAATGTCACAGAGGGAGAAGATCGTGAAATCGGTGAACTACGCCCGCGTTTCAGGTGTGGTGTTGGATAAATTCCCGAATACGGAAGCGGGTCGAGCGGTGGCCGGTGAACTTGCCCGTCAAAGACGATTCCCTCTTGCGACTGCGAATGCGATTCGAGGGCGATTGCGCCGCGAAAAATTCAGCATCTACAAAAAGGGTGCGAAAGGCGTGACCTTGATCTGCGCGACACGACGCAACTTCCGCAAAAAAGGCCAGGTAATGTCGGATACGCTGGATCGGTTGATACGTTTTCTCGAGGCGAATCAAAATATTAAAGCGAAGGAACTGCCTCCTCAATACGAAGCCTGGCTAAAGGAAGCGTGCCCGGACGTAGTGCACGACGAGAAAAAGCTTTCCCAGGATTTGCATTGGCTCATCGCGGATGGATACGTAAGCCACTTTAGCGATGACTCCCTATTTGCCCAACCGGTAATGGATAATGAGCCAAAGGCGGTTGCCAAACCTCAGAGTTTGGATACGAAGGACATATCTAACCTGCCAGATTCTGCTTCGAAACCCACGAAGGAGACTGAAGCGGAAAAGAGTGACTCTGCCGGTGATGCGGTTCCGGAATCTGAGGAAAAGGCGACGGGTGACACAGATGCTGCCCAGGCAGCCGTTCCAGAAACGATTGCGCCAGCCGAACCGGAAAACTCTCCGCCGACGGATGATTCTGTGCAGGCGGCTCCATCGGAAGAGAAAGTAGCAGTCGAAGTTGAAGCAGAGGAAGTACCGCAAGTGCCAGAAAAGCCTCAGAATTTGGAAGTGGGTTCGAAATCTGAACCGCTAGCAAAAGAAGCAGAAAAGGAGCCGGAAGCACCGGCCGTTGAATCTGTTCCTAGTGAAAATGTCTCCGAGGAGCCTTCAGTAGAACCCGTGGATTCCCAAAAGAGCGACCCAGAAGAAATAGAAGAGGACCCTCAAGCCGAGGAAGCAAAAACTAAGGCGTAAGTCGCGAGTTTATCTGTCCTGACGCAGTGAAACTATAGCGAGTTTCACGGGATTGTCTGATGTAGGGGCGTCGCTTGCGGCGACCGCATCGTTGAGAATTCAGTCTCTTGGGCGTTTGGACACTTCATTTCTACTTTGTGATATTTCGAACTATCGTTCGTAGGTAGGGCAACGATCTCACTCCTTCGCTGAAGCGGAGGCGCAAGCTGGGCGTGACGCGTTGGTTGAGTTTCTTGTGCAGCGGGCCCGGAGGCCCTCGCTCAACCATTTCACCTTTTAAAATCGACTAGAGCATTGCAAGGGCTCGGGAGCTGAGAATTCGTAAGTCGTGGTCTAGGAAACGGTCTGTATCCAATGGTGCCGATTAGGTAGGATTGACAGTGAAAGCGCCAAATCAACGGGCCAAGGCATCTCTCCCAAGTTGCCGGGCCATTCGATCGCTAAGCAATAAGGCGGCGTCATGAAGTCCTCTAGCATGAGTTCATCAATGATCTTGGAATCTCCTTCCAGGCGATAGGCATCCATGTGGAGGAGTGTTTTAGTGCCGCGATATGTATTGAAAATATTGAACGTAGGACTTGTGATGACATCTTGAATACCCATTGCGAGCGCAATTCCCTTTATGAAAGTGGTTTTGCCGGCACCTAGGTCGCCCTCGAGGGTAAGCACAGATTCTTCTGGGAGGATGGACTCGAGTTCCTTCGCTAATTCTATCGTCTCAGTCGCAGTTGACGTTTCGATGCCCGATTTAAGACGTTCTAAAAGGGTCATATCCGGTAAGGTTGATAGAGGTGCCCGCGTCGGAAAAAACCACGCTTGGCTGGTTGGCCGATCGATTTGCGATTTGGCCAATTTGGCTGATGCGCGTTGCAAACGCTCCTTTCCATTCTGATTCGAAGGAATGGAGGTCTTGATTCGGTTCCAGGGTGAATAGAAGCTCATAGTCCTCGCCATCGTTAATGGCGTGATCGAGCGCGGACCGCGTGCTGGTTGCGGAAAGCGTTTTGGCATCCGCGCTAATCGGCACTTTGCGCGAGTCGATGATGGCGGAACAATGGTCGTAGAGAATCGCGGCACAGTCTTTCCCGAGACCGTCGCTTAAATCCATGCAGGACGAGACCGCTGGGTGGCTTGCGAGCCATTGACCTTCATTCAGTCGAGGTTCAAAGGAGTAGTGCTTCTTAAGGCGGCTTCCGCCGAGCGTTCCCGTGACAAAAAGGCGAGAGCCAGGCATCGCTCCTTTGCGCTCTAGAATTCGTTCACCCGCAAAGCCGATCAAAGTCATGAAAGCGCCGACAAAATTCTCTGTGGGCGACACGTCGCCGCCGTTTATCTGGATGTGACGCTGGTTTGCTTCGATGGAGAGGGCGGAATAAAACCGTTGTAACCAATCAATGGATAAATGATTGGGTATGGCCAAAGACAGTGTCGCGTATTTAGGCGTTCCACCCATCGCGGCAATATCGCTTATATTGCGCCGGAGCAGTTTTTGGGAAACATCTTCTGGCGCTAGACTTTCATCAAAGTGCCGCTGATAAATGACAGGATCGGCCGTTGTCAAAAGATAGGATTGGTCTCTAGGCAGTAGGACCGCTGAGCAATCGTCTCCAATTCCGGCGGGAGAATCGGGAGAAGCGGATCCCAGCCAGCTTTTGATTTTCCCAATCAATACCGTTTCGCCCAAGGAACCGACACGGTCTTCAGGGGAATGGGCAAATGGGTTCATAATTGAATCGGTTCAACAAAGTAGATCATGAGTAGGTTCACCAGATTGAACAACAAATGAATCGTGATACTGGATACGATGTTTCCAGATAGTTTGTAAACGAGGCAAAGCGCTGACCCTAATAGGAAGAGAGGGAGGAAACTGTAGAGATTCATGTGCATCAAAGCGAACACACTGGAAGAAATGGCGATCGCGAGTCCGAGCGATACACGTTTATTCAAGTATCGAAACAAAAAGCCACGATATACGATTTCTTCGCAGATGGGCGCTGCGACCACGATCAGGAGAGCCATCAGTCCCATTTCAATGGCGGATCCTCCGTCTTGAACCAATAGAACGGGGAGCTGGTATTCGTATTGGAAATTGAGGGCATCTAGCACCGTTTTCCAAACGAACATTGTTGGAATCAGGGCGAGGTAGACACAGAGAAAGCCCACCACTCCGATTGTGACCGACTTTTTGAAACCTTCGGGCTGGTTCTCGTTCTCGTAGGGTACGATAAATCGAAACATTATCCAAGCCAGCACGCTACTGAATTGGAGACCGAACCCGGAGGCAATGACGAAGGGAAGGGACTCGATGTTCCGTTCCGCGCCGCTGATGTACTCATAAACGCTAACGAATACGCCCGAAAACAGAAAGGCGCCCATCAGGACGAAACAAATGAAAAGGCCGAAATCAAAAGGAGTGATGTTCCATTTGGCGAGACGTTCGCTATTCTGTATTTTGTCGAGGAGCTCCATTAATTGAGACCGGCAGTCAAATCCGGGAACGCGAACGGAGCGAGTTCAAAAACCGGTAAACCGATCATCCCCAATTCTGCCCAAATCGATTCTTTAAGGCCAAAAAACTTTAGAACCTTCTAAAATTATTTGGCCTTATAGGACGTTGGAAAGGGGTGGGGGCGGATTTTTGATGACATTCCGGTTTTGGCGCTTTTGGGTTTTCGGCTTCGGGAAATGGTATCTAGAGCTACAAAGAGGGCCTCGTTGCATACGCTGGGGTGTCGTTTGAATCAGTCGGAGACGATGCTGATCGAGCAGCGTTTGAAGGACGAGGGTTACGAGATCGTTCCTTTTGGGGAACCTTCGGATCTGGGGATTATCAACACCTGTACGGTGACCAATCTCGCGGATGCCAAGTGTCGCCAGACGATACGGCAGTTTGTGCGGAAATGCCCGGAGGCCTACACAGTGGTCGTGGGTTGCTATTCCCAGATGGGGTCCAAGGAGATTGCTGAAATTGGAGGCGTGGACCTCATTATTGGCAATCAGGAAAAAATGAGTGTCGTAGACTTTATCGGTCAGGAAAAGAACGAGCGGCCGGTCATCATTCGGGACAAGATTAGCCAGGAGGACTTCTCGATCAGTTTTTTTGGGGATGCTCCCTTCAATCAGCGGGCGAATCTGAAGATTCAGGACGGGTGCAGCTTTGTTTGCAGTTTCTGCATCATCCCGTTTGCCCGTGGCGCGTCACGATCGCGGGATTTCGAGAACCTGGTTGCTGAGGCGAAGGCGAAGGCCAAGCAAGGGGTTCGGGAAATTGTGCTGACTGGGGTCAATATTGGAACCTATCGGTCGGAGCAGGGCGACTTGCTAGCGGTTCTCGACGCCTTGAATCGAATTGATGGAATAGACCGGATCCGCATTAGCAGCATCGAACCAACCACGATTCCCACCGAGCTATTTGATCGGATGAACTCCTCGGATCATGGGTTGCTCCCCTTCTTCCACATTCCCTTACAAGCGGGGAGTGACAAGATTTTGCGAGAAATGCGGCGCAAGTATACGATCAACGAATACCTTGAATTCCTGTCACTCGCTCATGACAGCGTAGAAGGATTGTATGTGGGGACGGACATTATGGTTGGTTTCCCGGGAGAGACGGAAGAAGATTTTGATGAGACCTGCCGCGTGTTTTTGGAGAACCCTTTTGATTTCTGTCACGTGTTTCCGTTTTCGGAACGCGAGGGAACGGTGGCGGCTCGACGAGAGGATCAGGTTCCTGTAGAAGAGAGACAACGGCGGAGCGCCTTTTTAAGGCGTTTGAGTTCAAAAAAGCGGTACGACTTTTATGAGGCGCATGTGGGGCAAACCATGAAGGTTTTGTTCGAGAATCCGAGGTCGGATTTCTGGCCGTCCTATACGGACAACTACATTCGAGTCATTGTAGGCAGCGATAGCGTGAACGGGTTGGACCTGACCAATCGCTGTGCCGAAGTGACCCTGGACAGGGTATCCGCTGATTTTGTGGAAGGCAGCCTTGTCCGGATGCTGGATTAGCTAGCTAAGTAAAGGTAGGGCGCTACCTTCGATTTTGAGCAGCTTACGCGGCACAGCGCGAGCGCTGGCCCTACTGAGTTAGATCTTGTGTGCGAGTTAGTTTTCCAGGATCTCGACTTCGTATCCATCGGGGTCGGTTATGAAGGCCATTTTTAGACCGCCGGAAGTAAACTTGGTCTTCCAGTCGCCCGGCCAAACGTCTTCGCCGTTATCCTCTAGCATTTGGCAATACTCCACAATGTCGTCGACCCCTAAGCAGGTGTGCATCAGGTCCTCGGGGAATTCTACCTTGAAATCGGGTGAATAGGTGAGTTCGAGGGTGTGAGCGTTTCCTGGAAGCTCCAAGTGCACGATCTGATTACCCGAGGGGCTTTTGTCGTTTCGTTTCAAAACGGTGAAGCCGCAGTTTTTACAATACCAGTCGATAGACTTTTCAAGATCGCTTACGCGGATACGAGTATGGAGAAATTTGATCATAGGGATGGAGTAAAGCGACCTGTTCTCGATTGCCAAGCGCGTATAGGGGAAAATCCTTCTTTAGTGTATCGGTTGGGGGCGCGTTTCCCGTTTCTATGTAACCAAGAAGCTCCGAGGCGAGTTGGTTATGTCATGAGAAAGCGAATTGGGCAGATAAGAATGAAAAAATTCTTCGCAGTGGCGATCACCTTGGGGGGAATCATCTGCTCATTCGGCCAGGAGCGTCCACTCGCCGGACCTCGCGAAGGGCCTAGAGGTCAGGGGCAAAGGCCCCAGCCGATGGAGAAAGTCGATCTACCTGAACCCGAGGTGAAACTTTATATCGAGGGCGATTTTCGCTACATTGAAAGCAATGGCGTTCCCAATCACGAGACTGGGGATTTTCCCGGTCGAGGCAATCCGCACGCCATTCTTCCTCAGCAGCACAAATGGAAGGTTCCTGCCCAGCCGGAAATTGCGGATGAGCCGACACCCTTGGGCAGGCATCCTTTTGGCGTTGCATTGAACGGAATTCCAATCGATCCGGGAACCGCTGAGTATTGGAACAGGGATCCCAGTTCCGGTTGGCGTTACGAGGCGTTGACGGGCCATGTCAACTTAGGGATCGATCACAGCAATGCTCATGTTCAGCCCACCGGGGCCTACCACTATCACGGCGTTCCGCATGGGGTGCTTCACCACCACCATGATAGTCCCAATGAAATGACAATGATAGGATATGCGGCGGATGGGTTTCCCATTTACTCAAATTTTGGATACATCGAAGCGAATGATCCGGCCAGCGGGGTGAAGGAGATGAAATCCAGTTGGAAAGTTAAAGGGGGGTCACGTCCCTCGGATTCAAATAGTCCCGGTGGCGAATACGACGGGCGTTTCACTGCGGATTGGGAATATGTTGAGGGCCACGGCGATTTAGACGCGTTTAATGGTCGTTTTGGACCTACACCTGAATATCCAGAAGGAATCTACCAC
>JAUHWE010000810.1 GCA_030424825.1 Verrucomicrobiia bacterium | reverse complement strand
GGCTGGGCTTCGTAGTCAATGCTGACGCCATCTTTAAGTTTGAGGACGTTTCCGACAATTTCGAATACACCCGATTCGTCATTGAGAATGATATACTCGTAGTTGTGGCCTTGCCCGGAATCATCGGTATCCAGTTTCCCGATTAGTGCTCCCTCATTATTTTCCGTTACTCGATTGTGGCTGAGTATGAGATGGAAGGCTTCTCCTCCGCCATTCTTTGACTGGGTGATTGTGATGGCCGTTCCCGTTTCTATGCCCTTGTCACGGATGGAAATTAAAAATTTCTTCTGAGGTTCGTCCTCAAAAATGTTCTCAGGAAGCCGTAGAATGCCCGTTCCGGGATCCACGACGATTTCTTTGGGATCACTACCGACAACGTTCGCAGTGATGGTCAGATCGTTGGACCCGCTATTTTCGTGGAGTTGTGGAATGAAGTCGCGAATATCGATTTCGATCTCATTGAGAGTCGTCGATGTCGTGTAGTGCAGTGGGTCTCGTTTGTCGGATCCCGTTTTGCCAGTCACCACGCTATGGGGTGTTTCGTCTTCAATGCCCGAATTGGAAAGTGAATCCTCGAATAGCGGAGGATTTCCGGTACCTGGATTCTCCTTCGGCTCTTCTTCCTTGTCTGGAGAAACGTGAGAAGGATCGTTTTCAGCAATGCCTGATTCCTTAGCTTGTTCATCACTCTCGGGAGGAAACTGAGAGAGGTCCCACTTTTGGGACTCCGAGGTCATCGCAATTACGTGAAGCGGGGCGAACAATAGACTCTGGCTGTATTGGTCCTCCGCAATATCAGACAGATCCACGCTGTCTGACTGTTGAACGAAATCGTGCCATGTGATGCTCGTTCCCTCTTTGAGTTCCAAGGTTGGTTCTTGTGAAAACTGGACGTCGAGGAAACTTTTCAAGATGTAGCTCGAACCATCGTGACAAACGATCTGCAGGTCATTCGCTTGTGGAACCAGTTGGGCAACGACCTGGGGGTTTTGGATTTGAAAGCTTTCTCCGGAAAATACTTGGAGGCTTTCGCCATCCTGCAGGGAAAGGTACTGAGGGAATGAGTTAGGGTCTTGTTTGAAGCGGATTTCGAGGCTCATAACGTAGTCGAGTAGATGTTGGTTTTTGCGCGGCACGCGAACCTCCTTCCATACGGCTAGATCTCCGCCTAAATGTACTGTTAGACCCCTATTTCGTAGAATTGAATTGGCAGATGGACTAATGTGCCTAGTCCCCGATGGGGATTTACCTCAATCCACGCTTCTGTTTTGAGACAAATTCGAGGTTGGATTTGGCCACCCAAGTCAACATTCCTGGGGATTCCCTTAGGCAGAAAAACTGCAATTGGGACTAAGCGGGAACGGATTCGTTTTGAGCGACCGGAATCTGAAGCGAAGACAGGTCGATTTCCCTTTTGAATTCTCCAACCACCGAGCCCAGCGAGAATTCTCCCTTTCGATGCTGAATTTTTCGCACCGTAATACCACTAGAATCGATATCAACTGCGGTGGCGCCTGGCCACGGAAGGAAGGCGCCTGTATTGATTACCGTTGTTTTTCCGAGAGTCGAAATATCAGGATTGTGAGTATGCCCGATAATCAGGAACTCGGGGGACAGCCCAAA
>JAUHWE010000163.1 GCA_030424825.1 Verrucomicrobiia bacterium | reverse complement strand
TCCCTTCCAAAAACTGCCTAACACCCCCAGCCGCCTCACTTTATTCGCGCTTCTCTACGCTTGGGCGAATCTCCTCCACCAGCTTAGCTATCCCGAATGGATCAAAGGACTACAATTGATTGGCTGGCTGCTCTTTTTCGCCAGCGGCTTTCTCGCCCTTAGACCGTCATCCTATCCGCTCCTAATAGCCACTCTCATTCTCAGGATCGTCTACACCGCGAGTTGGATGCCTATGATCCGAGGCCACCTTTTTATAGAGGGGCTCTTCAGCATCGGAATTCTTCTGGCCTTAGTTTTGAAGTCGCAGGAGTTGCGGCAATACTCGCGATTTACCAACGAACAGCAGGAAACACTCTTCGCTAGCTTCGCCCCCTTTCTCCGTGTCACCAGCCTCATTGTGTACGCCGCCGTAACCGTATCCAAACTGAACACCGAATTCATCCTAGCCGAGAAAAGCGCGGCCGTGCAATTACACCTTTGGACCGCGTCGAAACACCCCTGGGTTCCCACTGGGGCTTGGGCCCAACAGGTTTCCATTTGGGGGACACTTCTCTTTGAAGGCGGCATCCCGCTCCTCCTCCTCTTTCGGAGAACGCGCTGGGTGGGACTCATTTTAGCGCTGCTCTTTCATTCGCTGCTCGGAGTCCTTCCCCTTCGCGTATGCAGTTTCACTCTAGTGATGTGCCTGCTCCTATACGTCTGGCTTCCCGCTGGAAATCCGCGAAAGATCCACGCCAGTTTCCTGAGGTTTTCCGAAGCGATTAAGCTGCAACCGTTTCACGTCATGATCCTTTTCTACGTGATCGCCGGCCTTACTGGCCTTCTTTATTCCGGTCGCTTTGGATTCAATCTCGAAATGAGCACCCTAGACGTAGGCATGGGCATGTGGTGGTGGCAGACCCTTGTTATGCTAGCCGCGCTTTGGGTGATTCGCGACCTGCCCAGAGAAAAGTCCAAATCAATGCTACATATCCGTTCGTGGCCGCTAATGCTCTACGCAGGCTTCGTTTTCTTTAACTGCCTGTGCCCCTATATTGGTCTCAAAACCCGGAGCGCGTTAAGCATGCACTGCAATCTGCGTACAGAAATGGGATATTGGAACCACCTGTTCCTGCCTGAATCGATGCGCATATTCAATTTTCAAAACGAATTGGTATCTATAATAACATCCGATCTTCCGGACTTCGCTCACCTGCAAAAAACAGGTATGCCTCTACCCCATTTTGAATTTAGGCGATGGTGCCGTCTCGCAGCGCAAGATTTCAATGTCACCTATCGAGACCCCTCAGGAAAAATCCTTCATTTCTCGAAAACAAGCGGACAGCCCTCCGACTCGGCACTAGTCGAGGCGTCACCAATACTCGAGTGGTTTCTCTGCTTCAACCCAGTGGGTGCAAGCCACGACTACATGCCATCATTAACTCAGCGAGTGGGTCCCGCTCGAAACATTGTCCCCCATTTCGATTCAAATGCAGCTCCATCAGCTCGGTAACTCTCAATCGGCTCGTTAGCTACGACCGGTACAACACCCCTCAACGGGCTAGTCGGCATCACAGTATCCACGCCAGAAAACTCTAGGCAACACTTAGACGAGACCGCACAACCCCAGTCCCCCAAAAATGTCGAAAGAACAGGCAGCACTCCTGACTGCAATTTTCCGGAAAAGGGCAATTTTTAGAAAATCGTGCTTTTTCGATTAAAATCTTAAAATTATTGAATCCTATCGTCCATAAATCCCGTAACGAATGTAACTAGTATTATCCCGAAATTTATTTAGTTTTTTGTAATCGGACCCGAAGTTTCGTCGTTACCAAAGCGACACCCAATTTGATCAGCCAGTGCGGGCGTAAGGTGAACCAGTTCCCTTACGCCCGCCAACGTTTAGGCATCAGGACTCAGACTTCCACCTCCCAAAGAGCAAAAAACCAGTCATCCGGGAGACTGGCCTTTTGCTAGCAAAAACGACTTTTTCAGAGAAGCGCTTCAAGCAGAAGCGGGTGTGATTCTCTCAATTCCGTTCTTTGATGGATGAAGCGCCTAATCGATGACGTGGGCATCGAATAGGCCGATACCGGTCTCGCCACTGGCCCCACTGACATGAACGGTGTACAGGCCGGGTTCGAAATCGAATACGACTGCGGCTTCTTCATCGCGGGTCGGCGCCTTTCCAGAAGCGACAATGTCCTCTTCTTGATCGCTCTTCCAATTGTCGTTCATAAGAATCTGCTGGTCCCCTTCCCATACCGTGATCATTGGATCCGCCAATACATCCTCCCTATCGAGGGATTCATTCATGTCCGCCATACTTAAACCAATTCCGCGCAGCAGTACCTTAACCGGCGCATCACCTAGCACGGCAAAGCCACCTATCAGGATATCGTCGCCCGTACCCACTTCGCCGCGAGTCGCGATATTGATAAGCCTTGGAGACTTCTGCACCACGAAACTCGAATTGTGTTTCGAGTTACGACCATTGTGCGGAGTCGCTGCGTAGGGAAAGACCTTGTTGTAAACGGAGTCATTTGCATTCACATTGTCGATCCCATCGGCGGAACGAATCGTCAAAGGATCAGTTCTCAGATCGCTGATCACTGCAGTAACTGCGATATCGATCACATCATCGCCAAACCGACGTCCATTAGGCCATCCGCCAGGCACAACTCCATCGCCAAACCCTACCGAAATTTGGCTTAGCAACGTATCTCCGCCAAAAATGCCAAGGCGAGAAAAGCCGGCATCGTCCGCCAGATCCGTTCCACCAGCCAACCGAGCAGGATCCGTTGAAAGATCCACTTTGATTGTATCTGGAATAAAAATGCCTACGAGATCCGCTCTTGCCGTCGTCGGGGCAACATCATCACCAAAAATGAGCGCATTTATCAACGCTGCCAGTTCCGGCGTATCCGCATACTTGGTGAAGAGATCCGCGTCCACCGTTGGCTTTGTACGATTGTATAGATCTTTGTCCTCAATCGCCACCAAGGCTTCACAAAACAGTGGATTTCCAAGACGGCCAACCTGAACCCATTCCTCTCCATCGACTACAATAATAGCCCCACCTTCCAAATCCAGCGGGTCAGTCTTCAATCGACTTGTTGTTGCGTGTACTCCCACGCTTTGCATATCACCGCCGAGTTCATTAACGGGAATCTCGAGCATGATCACATGTGTATTAAATCCTGATTGACTATCAAAAACATCGGCTCCCGAGCGGAGACTCAGCAGATCAAATATTGCCTGAATATCTCCATAGAACCCATCTTCTCTTTGACCCGCGAATGAACGGTATCCATCACTCAATGTCGAAATACTAGCCATGGTGTACTTGTCCAAAGCAGATTCCATATCGACTCCTGCCCGAGCTGGATTGGTTCCCATACTGTCAACATTGTAGTGCGGAGTCGCGATCCCCTGGTTATTGGGAGGCACCACACCTACGCCCAAGTTTGCGACGGCATCTCCCGCCCCATGGTCAATCATTTTAACGGTGTAAGTCTGAGTCAGATTCTGGCTCGCATCATCCACTTCTGCGACCACTCCTACATAGGATTGCAAGATTGTCCCTTCATTCTTGTAGTTCGTTTCAAACTGGAACTGATACGATATCGAGTCCGCTCCCGTCGCCACATCATCTCCCATCGATAGATGAATCTGATACAGCACGTTCGGGTCGAAGTTGTATTTGTTGGGTCCAATTCCGGGTTCCTCGAAAGGATAGGTGGACAATCCTACCGAAAGATACTTCTGACCTTCCTTTTCCGTGAGGAAAGCGTAAACATCCGCCAAGTTAGCAGGATCGTCGAAGGTAATCAGCGGCGCGTCCATATGACTCGAAGCTTGAAGGGTGCCCCCAAATTGCGAGGTTCCCGAAAGAATCCCCATTATCCCAATAAACCGAATACACGATCTGAGAGAGTTTCTTCTATTTTGTTTTGATGACATTGATCTATTCATTTTCTATGTAGCCTTTAGCGAACGGATTATATTTGCCTGAAATAGCGGCGTTCACCTTGGCTAAGTTCATTTTTAGAACCTCTATTTCAGATGGTGTCATTGCGTACCGCGCCAAAAAGGCGCGATTCCATAAAGTGAGAGCCGTATCCGCATCACCTCTGGCCCATGCGAGCATTCCCAAGTGAAAGGGCAGCCTGCCAGGAGCCCTGCCTTTCTCGGTAGACCTCAAGAGGACCGTTTCGGATTCCTTGATATGGCCATTCTGCAGCAAACAGTAACCCACAGCATCCAGCGTGGCAGCGTCTGCCCGGTTAGCCAGTTCCGCTTGAGCCATTTTCAGCGCTGCGCCTTTCCCATACCCGTGTGTCGACAAATAAAGTGAGGTTGCTCTTCGATCAGTCGATGGACCGTATTCAATGATACGCTCACGCAACTCATCTGCCTTTTGCTCATACCCTAAACGACGATACACGTCCTCTAGCCACCATTCACGCTCCGGGAGCGGATCTATATCGACGGCATACTTTATTCCTTCAACGGCATCCTGAACATCCCCAAGGAACCAATCTATTTTTCCTTTTACATATCTGGCTTGAGCGTAGCCAATATTCCAAGACAATGCTTCGTCTACCAATATTCCCGCTTCGTCCAAGTTTCCCCTGTAGAGGTATATTTCTGCCAACTTCGTCTTGCACCAGGCAACGCTCTCATTATCGGACTGGCGGCCTTGCTCTATCGCTTCCCTCCAGGCGCTAATCGCAACATCATCGTTTCCCAAGAGCCAGTTTAGATGACCCCATCTCGCATACGACGGGAGCGAGGGACTTCGTTTTAGGAACTCCAGGTAATCACCTTCCGCTGCAGCCAGGTCCCCCTGCTCCATGGCAGCATCTCCTCTCAAGGCATAGTCTATCGATTCGCCTCGAATCGCTACCAATTCTTCAGCCGCTTTCCGGGCTTCCCCAAAGTGATGCCCCTGCAGCGAAGAATGTATCCAGAGAGCGAGCGTTTCCGGTCTTCTACCATTCAGTTCCAAATTTAGGGTAGCCGCTCTTTCTGAAAGACCGTAGTACGATTCGTCCTGGCTAGTTCGGGCCTGACTTGCGAGCAACCAGCCTAGCTCATTGAGATTTCTCCAATTGCCAGGATCTATACGCAAGACTTCCAGGCGAGGAGCAACTCTCCTGTCGCTTTGCAGGGCAACTATGCGTTGATCTTTTAGTAACCGTTCAATCGAATTTGTAGACTCGACTTGATTCCAATCTTCATCTGATAAAGAAGTTTCTTCATCATCGTGATCATGATGAACATGGGCCAGTCCTGAAGGAATCAATAATACTGAACTCCAAATTAATACTGTAACCAAAATTTGGGCTCCAAGTACACTCTCAAGAGCATTGCACGGTCTTCTGACTAATAATAGCATCGAAAAAATTCCTTTCTTTTAGCGGGTTGAAGATAAGCTTGTGAGTTCGCAATTTAGCCCACTCCATCCATTAGCACGCGCAGATTGCTGCGCTGGATCTATCTAGTTTAATTTTTTTGGGCCCAAAGGGAGTTCATTGGCCTCGTTGGCTGAACGATCCAGAAACCAGCAAGCCCACCGCTCCCGAGGACTGAAGAGAAAAGATCCTTTGCTATTCACATCCGGCACCCCACTGCCAAGTGGGTCGAAAACGCGGCTCTTGAGAAAATTCCTCAATCCAGAAAGATCCATTGACGCTTTGGCGACGTTTACATCTTTACAGCACAATAGTCGCTATCGGTTGAATCCCGTGACTTTGATAAATCAGAATTACAGATTGACCTGAATCAACAATCCATCGAGGTTTCTCCCAGTTTCCTGAAAAGATGACTGGCACCCAAGCTGAGGCCCTGAAGGCCATAATAATTCGCATCTGCGGTGGCGACCGCGATGCCTTGGGCGACCTCTATAATTTATACGGAAAACTTGTGTACTCTATCGCATACAAAACACTCCAAAAACGAGAAGACTCAGAAGAGTGCACCCAAGACGTTTTTCTCGCGGTATGGAATCATTCTGACTCTCTCGTCGAAAATCCCTCTAAAGTGCTCCCCTGGCTAGTACGCACCACTCGCAATAGAGCTATCGACCGAATCCGAAAGGTTGAAAGACGACTTCCTTCAAGCGAGCGCATCAGCATCGACCCCGACAACCGCCCGACAGTGGAGGACACGGACACACAGACAGCAGCCGATGATCTGCTAGGAGTAGAACGCTCCGAAGCAGTGAGGAAAGCCATCGCACAACTTCCCGAAAGCCAGAGGAAAGCGATCCAGCTCGCCTATTTTCGTGGTTTGTCGCAAAGCGAAATTGCAAAGGAGCAAGGAGAATCTCTCGGAACTATAAAATCGCGTATCCGCTACGGCATGATGCGACTCAAAAAAGAACTGGAGGGCATACATGCTAGCTGAAGACCTCCAAGAGAAAGCCATCGCTTATCTAATGGGCGATATGGACGCGGTAGAGAAAGCTTCCTTCGAATCGCTGCTTAACGAAGACGCCGCATTGAGAGAGTACGTGGACGAGCTCGAAGGGCTAGACTTGGAGCTATCCTTGGCATCGACCCCGCCTCAAACACCCCCGGAGTCTCTGCGTGATCGAATTCTCGATTCACTCCCAGAGAAAACAAACGCATCCGCCAGTAACAAGCCACCCGCACCTTCGCCTTCCTCAATGCCACGTTTTCCATTCGTGGCCGTCTTGGGGTGGGCCGCCGCCGCTTGTTTCTGCGTTCTTTTTATCAGAACGGATTCCCGGTTAACCATCGTAGAAGAACAAGCGGATTCAGGCCGTGCTCAAAACGAGGCGCTATCGACTCGGATAGATCGGCTTCAAGCTAATATTGACGAGATTAGCAAGGAACGCGATCTCATTGCCAAAGACCTGAGCGAATTGAAAGAAAAGAGCGCCCTCGACCAAATCCAGATTGCTCGCCTTAACTCGGAACTCGATTCACTCTATTTTGGATTCACCGTCTGGGATGGTCAAAGCGAGGAAGGCGTCGTCCGAGTGTACAACCTGCCCACCCTCGACATCGAATTGCAAGACTACCAGATGTGGGTGATTTCGCCCGATCAGCCGGCTCCGATCAGCGCGGGTGTTTTCCAAGTCGACCAATCCGGCAACGGCGAGTATCGATTCTCGTCAAATATTCAAATTAGCGACGTCAATGCATTCGCAATCAGCCGGGAACAAAAGGGAGGGTCGCCCTCACCCCTAGGACCGATCCTGTTGTCAGGCAGTCCTTAACCTGCCAAAAGAAATCGCACCCCTTGGAGGGATGCGATCTAAATAAACACCAACGATTGGATACGAAGCCAAACGGACTAGTTCGAAAAACAGTTCTTCGTCAGGTTCCCAAGACAAGCATTCCAGCCTTCCCGGTGAGCGTCCACAACGTTTTCGGGCAACTCGTGCCGAAGCGTTAGTTCCGTCTCGTCACCGACTGCCTTTAGTGAGATGGTCACTACGCTGTAGTCTACGAACCCTTCTGAGATCCAAGTAAAAACCACTTTGTTCGGACGGTCGATCTCCAGATATTTTCCATGCGGTTCATACTCCGCGCAACTCGAAGCGGAGCCATCCGCTTTAAACATGTGAATAACGAATTCACCCCCAACTCTCAAATCGCTTTCGACTTCTGCCCGGCCTTCATCCATTCCGTAGAACCACTCCGCCATGATCTCTGGCTTGGTGAGAGCATCGAACACGGTATCCACTTTCCCACCAATCGTTTTTCTTATTTCGAGTATCGATACAACTTCATTTTCTTTCATAGCAACTACCTTATTTCTCCTTTTTCATATATTTATCCAAATTCTCGAGACGACGATTCCAGAACCCAGTCAATCGTTTAATGGCGACTTCAGCAGTCTGAAGCGCTTCGACATTCAAGTGGAAACGATGACTCTTGCCGTCACGCTTGCGAACCACCAGATCGGCCGCTTCCAAAACCTTCAAATGTTTCGAAATCGCCGGCGCGGAAATGGCAAAGGGCGCCGCCAGCTCCCCCGCTGACGCATCACGGCTCGCGACCACTTGAAGGATTGCCCTTCGAGTCGGATCCGATAGCGCCCTAAAAACACGACTGGTTCGATCGTCCTTTAACTTAACCATATGGTTAAATGAATTACCTCTACCGACAGTGTCAACTCATTATTTAACCTTTTGATTAACTATTTTCCGTAATCTCCCTGTCTCCTGAGTTTCTTCCTGCTCCTCAGTCTTTCAATGTTGAGTTTGTATCCCTACCTTAACGACGTTCTTACTTAGATTTCTCCGACTCAAGCTTGCAAATTCTCTCTGTTTGTATGATCAGAAACAGAAGAGTGTCTCAGAGACTGTCCAATAAGTCGAAAATTATGTAGGGGCGTCGCTTGCGGCGACCGCACAAATGGCTAGAACTCAAACGATGCGGTCGCCG
>JAUHWE010000162.1 GCA_030424825.1 Verrucomicrobiia bacterium | reverse complement strand
CGACAATGCCCTAGCGCTTTTCAGCCGGGACACGACGACTGGGGTGGTTGGTTTTCTGGGTAGGATAAAGCATGGGGAAGATGGCATATTCGCCCTAGATGCGCCTCACTTTTTAACGGTAAGCCCTCATGGGAAAAACGTATACGTTACGCTTTGGGATGAAGATGCGGTCTCTGTCTACAATCGGGATACCGATACCGGGCTTCTGACTTTCAATTCGAAAATCAGCAATGGGTCCCCTGATGCTATCGGGAACACCGTTAGTGGACTTGAGGGACCGCGCGCGGCGATCGCCAGTGCGGACGGTAATCAGCTTTACTTAGTAGCCTGGAACGACGACGCTTTGACGACCTTTAATCGTGATGCGACCGGGGCGCTCGAATTTGTGGATACGCAGCGAAGCGGCATCGATGGAGTCGAGGGGCTGGACGGCGCTCACTCGTTGGCCATCAGTGCGGATGGAAAGTTCGTCTACGTGGCCGCGTTTTTTGACGATGCGATTACGGTGTTCTCGCGGGATATCGATTTAGGAACGTTGACGTATGACCAGACGATCTACAACAGCGATGAAGGAGTGGAAGGGCTCAATGGCTCATTGACTATAATGGCAAGCCCGGATGGCGAGCATGTCTACTCGACATCGACGTCCGAGAAGTCGCTCGTTTCGTTTCGGCGGGAGTTGATCATAGACCCTCCAGTATTCACGGTCGAGCCAATCTCCAAATCGATTCCAGCGAATTCCGATGCCTCTTTCAATGCCTTAGCTGAAGGAGTCAATGTGACTTATCAGTGGAAGGCAAACGGGGTGCCCATAGCTGGAGCGACTGATCCCGTCTTTACGATCAGTCCGGTAGACTTTAGCCTCAATGGGAACGTTTACACGGTAGAAGCGACCAATCCCGGAGGATCTATCGCGAGTGCCGAAGCGGTGTTGACGGTCCTCCCCGAAATTACTTTGGAAACACCTGTGACGCTTACGGCGGTTACGCAGTCCAGCAATTCGGCTACTTTGAACTGGATCGATACGAATGACAACGAGACCGGCTTTGAAATTCAGAGAAAAGTCGCGGGAGAAACCTTTGAGACGATTGCCCAGATATTTGGCAATAACGAGACGTTCTTGGATACAGGACTCGCACCGGGGACGGAATATATCTATCGGTTGAGAGCAACGCGTCCGGGCGAGGTTTCCGAGTGGTCCAACGAAGCGGTCATCGAATCCTTTGACGAGGCGCCGAACACCCCAGCCAATCTGATCGTAACGCTGGAGGAGTACAATCGGATTGGGCTTAAGTGGAGCGACCGTTCTGCCGTGGAGGATGGGTATCTGATTGAGCGTCAAGACCAGTCGGTGGGTGGGCCATTTTTGACTGTGGGCGACACGGAAAAAAGCATAACCAACTTTCTAGACCGAACGGTCTCACCCGATAGTTCCTATTTGTATCGAGTACGTGCTTACAACGAATCCGGAGCTTCGGGATACAGTAATTCAGTGGTGGCTCAAACCTTGGTAGTACCCGTCACGTCAATTACACCGATTAGCCGCACGGTACCCGCCGCTCAAACTTCCGAGAATCTTGTTTTGGTAACGTCGACTAAAGAGTGGGAAGTGATTCCCGATGTTGAGTGGATCGTCATTCAGGAGCCCGCTAATGGCATCGGGACGGGTAACGAGCCCGTTTCTTACCGAGTACTGGAAAGCCAAAGCATTGATGACAGAGTGGGGACGATCAATATTGGTGGCCATGTACATACGGTTACTCAGGAGGGTGCGGTATTTTTCATCCAAGCGATTCCCGAAGAACAGTTCATTGGGCAGTCGGGGGGCTCATACAGTTTTTCAATTGCCTCGAACACGACTTGGACGCTTTCGACTAGCAGCTCTTGGTTGCAGATCACGTCTCAAACGAGCGGAACGAACAACGGTACGGTAACCTTTGACGCATCCGCTAATCTGACCGGAAGTCAGAGAGTTGGCATGATACTCACAGGCGACGGAACTCATACGGTTTATCAATCACCGGGCAATACGCCACAGGATCCTCCCAGTCCTCCAGGGGGTGGTGATTCGGACGAGACTAGCCCAGAAGGGATTTTAGTTACCTGGGAAGATACGTCGGACTACGAACTCGGATATATTATAGAGCGTACCAAGCAAGGCTTGGACGATTGGGCAGAGATCGCTCGCGTTCCCGCGAATACGACCTCCTATTTTGATACGGATATTATTCCAGGCGTGTCCTATTCGTATCGAGTGAGTGCCTACAACGAAAATGGAGTTTCAGATCCGGTGTACATCGATTCTGAGGGAACGGTTGTCCGCAGTCGGCTTGTGAATCTGTCTACCCGTGGGTTTGTCGGTACGGGAGACGAGGTCCTTATCGCGGGGTTCGGGGTCAAAGGAACCGATACGATGAAACTGATGAGTCGAAGTGTGGGACCACGACTTGCTGATTTTGCCATCGCGAATACGCTGGGAGATCCGGTCATGAGCGTGCGCGTTCAACCGGAAGGCGATGAAATCGCCAGCAATGACGATTGGTCTCAGTCGATCAGCGAAAGCGAACTTGTAGATCTAGAGGGGGGTACGGGCGCATTCACGATATCGTCCAGTGTCAAAGACGCAGTTGTGGTGAGAGACTACATACCCGGAGTGTACACTAATTTGTTGAGCGACAGCAGTGGAAGCACGGGAATTGCTCTCTTGGAGGTTTACGAATTGAGTAGTACAAGAGAATCGGATACCCGACTCGTCAATTTATCTACACGCGGTTACGTAGGCGAGGGAGAGGCGGTTCTTATAGGAGGTTTCGTCATCGAGGGTGAGTCGGATATAGATTTGATAATTCGAGGCGTGGGACCCGGGCTCTCGAATCAAGGGATTTCCAATCCACTCGCGAATCCGATGCTGACGCTGTATTCAGGTTCTGATGTTCTAGCAGAGAATGATAACTGGGAAGATGATCGTTCGGACGAAAAAGCGCAGGCGTTCACAGACACAGGCGCCTTCAGCCTCGCCTCCGGAAGTCAAGACGCGGCCATGCTGGTTACGCTGGGACAGGGGCTTTACACCGTAGTGCTCGATGGAGCAGCCGGTGAAACCGGAATCGCGCTTTTTGAGATTTACGTGGTGGAGTAATGGTCGCTGGCGCGACGGTGTTAGAAGGATGATTCCCGCTCGAACGTGGTCGTTCGCAATCTAGCTCCGTTTTTCCCAGATGGTAACTTGAATAAGATTGTGCTCGAAGGAACGCCGGTTTTTACGAATGACTTGCGGTATGTCGATCGGTTCTTCGACCGGATTGAAATGTGGGGCTAACATCTCCTGTAAACTGTCCAGCGTGGTGGTGTTCTCTCCGTTTACTTTAAAGCCGCCGAGCCAATTCTCTCGATCGGTCTTATCGGAATTCCAATCGTAGTTGGATGCGATGATCAGGAGTCCCTTGGCGTTTAATCGCGTATGGATCGAGTCGAGAAACTTCTTAGGATTGTAAGCATTTTCCAAAGCGGTATCCACTAGGATAAGGTCGTATCCAGAAAACAGATCTTTCATGTTGGAGATGTCTGCCTGCATGAAATCCACTTTTCCCCGCGATCGATCGAGACCAAGCTCCTGGAGGTTCTTCTGGTGGAAGGATACAATCTCACCTTCTTCGGGAAGTGTGTATTGCGTGTATCCCTTTTCTTTCAGGGCGACGCCTATCCGTATCAGGCGGGCCGAAAAATCGGTCCCGGTAACGCTATCGAATTCCACGCCGAGTTCGAATGCCGTGCGGCCCGTTTTGCAACCTATGTTTAGCGCTTTTTTCTTGTCACGGCCCTGAGCTTGGTTGAGCGCGATTTGAGCCAGCTTTTCTGCGTAATTCTCGACCTCGAAATATTCGGCCCCATAGTGAAGCTCGCAATAGGGTACGACTTCGGGATCCGTCTCGTAGGAGTCGTCTGGTATGACAACAGGGGCGTCCGAGGAAATGTAGCGGAAGCCGGCATGCTGATAGAAGTGGCGCCGGAAAGCGTAGCGAGAATCTCTTATGATTTCATTTCCGGTCGATATCCAGGAACCGCCTTTGATCAAATTGTGCTTGGTATCGAAGGTGGGCGTGGAGAAGTCATCGTAAAGCGGATGGACCTCGAATCCCGGGAAGCCTCTAATCGGTGTTTCCGTATGCTGCCAGACATTGCCGAGAAGGTCGTAGAAACCTTCGTTGAACGCGTAGCGATCCACGGGAACGGACGAGGCGGCATCCTCCAGATTCAAATTGCCGGGTGTTTTGTCCCATTCCGTCACATCTGGCGTATTCGTGTAGTCGAGTAATCGATACCATTCTTCTTCTGTGGGGAGCCGTACGGGGTCCCCCGTTTTTGCTGCCTTCCAGTTGCAAAAGGCTTTCGCTTCAAGGTAGTTGGTTTCTACGGGCCAGGACCAGGGCATGTCTATTTCTTGGAGCATGGTCCGGAACCGGTAGGAGCCGTCCGTTTGAGGCAGCCAGAACAGGGGGCAGGTAGCTTTCTTGTATTGTACCCAACTCCAGCCTTCGGGGGTCCAGTGGGATTCATTTTGATAGCCGCCATCCTCGACGAACTTTAGAAACTCCTGGTTGGAGACGAGAAACTTTGCGGCCTTGAATTCCGGTATCTCCGCGGAAAACTGTCCGTATTCGTTGTCCCATCCGTACAGTTTGTCTTGTCTGGATTTTCCGAGCTTCACTTCTCCTCCCGAAACGGGCAGCCATTCGTTTTCGGGAGCCGCGCTCCCGATATCTTGGCAAATTTTCCACGCCTCATGTGAGGCATTGAGCAACTCGGTCGGCAGTTGACGAATGAGCACGGAACTGGTCTCGAGGTGAATGCGCTCGTGCTCGATTCCCATCATGATCACCCAGTAGAGGCTGTTCCAATCCACGGGAAGGGTGAGCGGGGTATCGCTAATCAGCTGGTCGATAATTGCCCGGATTTGATTTCGGTACTGGGTAACCGCTTCAACGGCAGGCCACTCATAGTGGGCCTCGTTCAAATCGTCCCAGGACATTTCGTCGACCCCGATGGCGAAGGTGGACTCGAACTTGGGATTTACTCGGTCGCTGAGAAACTTGCCCAGAAGCAGTTTGTTCAGGAAGAACGTCGCTGTGTGCCCATAGTAGAAAATAAGGGGATGGCGCAAAGGATCGGCCCGCCGGTAGTAAGCTTCATCGCTTGCCAGGGTTTCGAACAAGATTTCGTAGGCGTCGTAGGTTTCGTGGAAGTAGCGTCTAATTTCTTCCCGCTTTGCTTCGGGGTCTCCTTCGTTGAGGATGACGGTTTTCGGTTTACGGAGTTCTTTGGTCGCCGTGTCTGCCATGGTGGTTCGAGTGTTGGGTTTTTCTCAGAGGTTTCGGTTAAAGGTAGACTAATTTCTGCAGGATTCGTGGCAATGAGATTCTTGTGGGATCCGCACTGGGGCGGGATCGATTGACCGACGCTGCCATTATTGTAACTTTAGGGTTCGGAGCCACGTTGTAGAGCATGAAGAGCTATGTGCCTACTGACGAATGAAGATTTAGAATGGATGCGCCCCTCAACGAGATTTTCGAGATACGCGAACTTCTTGACGGGGCCGCTTCGATATGGACGGACGGATGACCGTCGCGTTCGCGGCACCGTTGCTTTTGGAAATCGAATGGAATTTAGAATGGGTGAATCCGCTTGTTCTGTGGGAGGGAATTCGGTGTGATGTTGTCAACTATCGCCATAGATTTCGGAAGCTCGGGTAGTGTGCTAGCGGGAGAAAAACGGGGTGAACGAGTATCGGTTTCTCTCGCCAAGACAAGAAATGCCTTCAAGCTGCCCAGTGACTACCAACCAGAATCGGTGCGCACTATGCGTGATTACAACGCCTCAACAGATGAAGATCTTGTTAAAGCCTCCCTCGATGGCGACCTGAATGCCTTCGACGAGGTCGTGCGGCGTCACCAGTCTATGATCACGCGTTGCCTTTACCGGTTTTGCCCCTACCAAGCGGATTTGGAGGATTTGGTGCAGGACTCTTTTGTTAAAGCCTTTCGTAAGCTGGACTCCTGGCAGGCCACGGCCCCGTTCGAGAATTGGCTTCGTAAGATCGCCTATAATACCGGCTACGACTACTTTCGCAAAAACTCGCGGAACCCCGCTTCGATTTCGGTTAAACATTCCGAGGAGAGCGACTATGTTCTGGAGACGCTATCGACGGATGCGGACCAGAGGCGATCCTACGAAATGACAGAGCAGGCCCAGAAGGTTTTGGCTTTGCTGCACAGCGAAGAGCGTCTTTTACTCACGCTTCAGTACCTGGAAGAGTTGCCTTTGGCCGATATCGCGGACCAAATGGGATGGGGTTTGTCAAAAACTAAGGTAAAGAGCTTTCGCGCCCGTAAGAAATTAAGACAACTGCTGATAAACAATGGAATCGCACAGGAAACAGACTACTCCCAATTGGGATGAAATCGTAAAGAAGAGTCGCGAAGAGACTCCTCCGGAGATCGATGTACGTCCGTTCGTTCGGGCCCGCATAGAGAGGGAACTGCGCTCGTCGATAAGGACCCAGAAGGATACTTCCATCGGCTTGCTCGAAGGCATTTTTGAACTGTTTTCGAAACCGCTCGCCCGCATCTCGCTTGCCGCGTGCTTTGGCCTTGCCGCAGTATGGACGTTCGCGACCACTTCGACGGTCGAGGTTAAAGAGCTCACTGGGAATGAAATTGAAGTGGTGGAAAATTTCGATGAAGCACTGGCTAGAGTAGACTGGACCGAGTATCTATGAGCGAAAAAAGCAAGTTTGGAGCAGTCGTCATTTTAGCCATTGTCTTCGCCATTGGCGGTCTTTTTGGAGTGGGCGGTACGGTCTACTATCTAAAGCAGACTCAAGAGAACCGAAGCGATCGGTCGACTCGCACCACACCTCGTGATATTTATAGGGTTCAGGTGGATCATATGATGAAGCGCCTGGAACGGTCTCTCTCATTGACGGAGGAGCAAATTCCTCTGGTCCGAGCTGAAGTCGCCAAATTTGGAGATGCGATGCTCGAGGTTCACGAATCAATGCGCCCCCGTTTCCTTGCTCTAATGGAAGAGCGATCCCTTGCGATCGAGCGTCATTTGAACGAGGAGCAGTTGGCGGCCTTCCGCGAAGAGCAGAAAAAGCACCGAGATCGGGGCAAGGGCAATCGAGACGGGAAAAAGACGGGTAGCGATGAAGGCAGTGCGGGGACTAAGGAATCAAGCCAGGGTCCCAGCGCCTGCAAGCAACGCACTTGCAGCCATAGCACGTGCTGAGGGCACGGAAATGGCAGCATCGAGGTCTCACTGACGCGCTCGAAGGAGCTCGTGCGAGGGTGGGAGCCTGAGTGCTATTGCTCTTCGATTTTCGGAAGCACGTTATCCGTCTTCAAAATCGTGACGGGGAGCTTTGTCTTGATCGATACGTTCTGCTCTTTCTGGAATTTCGCTCCGACGGCCTCGCAGGCTTCGCCGATACTGTTGACCGGATATTTGCGTCCTTTCTTGGAAATATTGTATTCGTAGGCGCAGCGTTTGATCCGCTCGATGGCCGTGCCCGGATTGTCGTCCTCGGGAATCTGCACGACCCAGCCCACGTAGTCCTCGTCGGGAACGGTCCCGCGTGGGTCGCTTAAAACGATGATAAACTGCTTTTTGACGACCGGTTCGCGCTGGGCTTTTTCCTCGTCTGCCATGACTTGCGCCATGTGGGCGATATCGTTCATCACCTTGGATATCGTTTCCTGGTCGAGATTGTTGCTGTTGAGGGCTTCAGCGATGATTTCTATTGGAATCTTTGACATAGCGAAAAATCTGATAAATAGGCTGGTAATTTTGCTCGAGCGACTGTGCTGTATAGGCGAACTCGACACGCTCTCGACGAACCAAATCCCATGCAAGAAGATATTTTCGACATCGTAGATGAATTCGACAACGTAATCGGTCAGCGGCCGAGAGCGGAAGTTCACGCAGAAGGGCTTCGTCACCGGGCCGTACACGTGCTTGTTTTCAATGACGAGAACGAGATCTTCATGCAGAAACGCTCGGTCAACAAAGACACTTGGCCCGGCGCGTGGGACGGATCGTGCACGGGACATGTGGATACAGGCGAAGACTATCGGGAGGCGGCTTACCGTGAGCTCATGGAGGAATTGGGATGGCGTCCGGTCAATGAGCTGGAGTTTCTTTTCAAATTGAATCCGTGCGAGGAGACTGGGCAAGAGTTCATCGAAGTCTACCGGGTTAAGGGATCGGGACCTTTCCGACTCAACATCGACGAGATCGAGGTAGGGGAATGGATGGATTTGAACAATCTAATCCAGCGCGTCGGATTCACTCCCAAGCGATTCACGAGCTCCTTTCGTCTTGTTCTCGAACGCTTGCGGGCGTTGGAGCTGATTAAGGTTTAATCT
>JAUHWE010000161.1 GCA_030424825.1 Verrucomicrobiia bacterium | reverse complement strand
CCCTGCTAGAACGATGCTTTCCTTATCAACGGGATCCTTGCGAACCGTACCACCCCAAGTGGATACGGTAAGCTCGTTGTTTCTCTTCCATTGGTAGAGTACGCGATACTCCTGATCTCGGCCGCTATCCCAGCCCTCAACCCGGAAGCTGGCTACTCGAGAGAGGGGGTCGATACCGCTTTCCGCAAGGGTGGTCCACCCGGATTGCGTATTCACTTGCAAGGTCGCGGCAGCACTCGCCGATTCTTCCATCGGCACAAAAAAGGCAGTCATTTTTAGAATCTGATTGTGCAGAGTGTACTGCGTCCAGAGAATGGGGCCGTAGGTTTGATCCCGGTGTACCTCAAACTTGTCTCCGCTCATTGACCAGTCCGAGAACCAAAAGGTCGCGTGGTCTGGATCGCTGTGGTCATGCCGTCTTCTCTCCGGTAGAACGAGAGGATGACAGGCAAGAGCGACATTGCCAACTAGACGTTCCCTTTCTACTTGAGATTCCAGGGTTGCGGTTTCGCCGTTATCCCGGTCCACGCTAAGCTGAATATTGGCCGCCCTGCCAGAATACGATACTTCAAGACGCAACTCGCTCTCTTTCAGGTCGTCGGGCGTGAGAATAATTTCCGACACTTTCGAGTTTATGACCAACTCTCCCCTACTGGTAATTCCCGCCCGCAAGGGCGGTTCTTTCATCAGCTCTTCGGCGAAGCCCGACTCAATGTCATGATAGATGTTGGATCGATAGTCATTTCGGTGCCCGACCGCTCCAAACTTGAACCCGGCAAAAACGGCCTCATCGACGGATTCGATATCCCGATCCATCGAACCCACTTTAACCCGCATGACGAAATCGCCCTCCCCTTCGCGCAATTGATGGGTCAGTGAGTGGACTTCATTTACCAGTCCTCCATGGATACACTCGATGCGCCCCTCTGAGAGTTGCCAATTCATCAGAGGATTCGACCAGTACTCCGGCCCTATCCAAGCTCGAGTTACGTTATTCGGAAGCTCGTTTTCTGAGTTCCCTTTTTCGCAACAGCCGCTGACCACAATCAGACAAAAGCCGCATAAAACGAATATCGTAGGTTTTATAAAACTACGTTTGAGTTTATTCATATTTTAGTAGAAAATTAAAAAGGACAATTCCATAAGCCGGTACTACTTTACTTATCATGCAGGCCTTCTGCTTACGAAGTTCCGCGTATTCGTGATCCTGATTCGAATACACGGCATATGCAAGTGCCAATCCTAGCAACAAACTGGCACCCTACCGACCGGAAACCTCCCCGTGGACACGTATTAAATGCCAGAAGCGGTTTCGCTAGGGGGGGGAACAAAATTATCCAATACGATTTTGCTAGTCAAACCGCCCACCATCACAGCGCCACCTTCACCGAAAACACGACGCGGCGGCGCTCGTTAGCGTTTCCGCGAGTGCGGAAGAAGAACACGTTGTTCGCATTATCAACATTCACACCAAAGGTGGTAGGCCTGTCGGCGATCGTGGTTTCATAGCGGGCAAACAAATCTAATTCCGTGTAGCCGTCTTCGATAATCCACCGGTTGGGCGCCGTCGGGGACTGGGGGATCGGGCCTTCGGCGATCACCAATCCGCCACCGAATCTAAATCCTGTCAGCGGACCTTCGGTGACTCTGTAGTTTGTCCAGACCGAATAGGAATGGGGCGCGGCCCCTTCCAGTCCCAGAACCGGCAACGACGTAGGCGGCAGGTCCGCATGGGCATCCATGTAGGTGTAGGCCAATGTGGTTTGCCAATTCTCATTCGGCGTGTAGAAGAGTTCGACTTCCACACCACTGCTGACGTCATTAGTCAACTCGTTGCGTGTCTCTCCAAAGTCCGGATCGAAAGCGGATTTTAGAACGTTACTCTTGGAGACGTCAAAAAGCCCAATGCTTCCGGAAAGAACCCCTTCCATTAGGTCCATCTTGACTCCGGCTTCGTAGGCCTTCCCCGTTTGCGGTGGACGAACCCGTCCGGTATCCGGATCCACCGCCCGATTTCCCGCATAGGAGGTCGCGTAGTTAATAAACCCGGACACGTTTTCATTGAAATTATACACGTATCCAATTTGCTCTGATATATCATCTCCCCTAAAGGGCTCAGGGGCTTGATTACCAGCAAAGGCGGGCGTTTCCTCGACATCTGTAAACCGTAGTCCCAACAACAGGTGGGCCCGATTGTCCCCAAAGGTAATCAGGTCTGATATATTGGCGGTCAACACATCAGTCGTACTCAAGCCGTTGGTCGTCGTGCCGGAGCCGAAATCAATCACATAGCCGAGGGGCAGCAAATTATCGTTCCAATAGTCTATGCCTTCCGCCATGGCATCCGCTTCTGAGAGTGAATGCGCTCTTTGAATCTCATCGATAGAAATGGTCTGCCGGATCTGGGCGGACGGGTTGTTGGCCGCCCAAGATTCTATAAACGCACGCTCCCCACCATTCGCGTTGCGGAGTCGCTTATTGACGCCAAAGTTGCTGTCATCGAAGAAACGCACGCCAAAGCTCAAGCGGTTCCGCACCTCTCCTGCGTAAAAATCCTTGAACCCTTTCAAGGCATGCACCTTCGTCCTTCCGCTACTGGAATCATATTGAAAGAAGGCGTTCTCCACACCACTAGGATTGAAGGTGTTAAAGATCCGACCATAGCCGCGACTTTGTTGGTTCGAATAGGTAAAGAGGTATTGCAGGCTGAGCCCTTCAAACCACATGTTCGTGCCCATTTGCAAAAAGTCGTTGTCGCGATCGATAAAGCTTTCCGGCACTCCCCCCGTATAGTCCCGAGGCAGGAAAGCGCTGTTGCGACGGATAGTCCCTTCATTGATATTCTCTACCACATCGTCAAAATCGCCATCGCCATTCAGGTCCTCTGGCTGAATTCGATTGAAGATGAACGCGCTCCGCACGGCTTGATTTCCCCGGTACTCGAGGGTGCTCCCGTTGAGCACCAAATCAACGTGTTCATTGACCGAATAGTTGGCGATGACTCCTAAATCGTGAGAGTCGTAGCCTCCCGGAGATTTGCGCCATCCATCGTAGGATTCGTAGGAACCGATTACTCGAAGATTCAAGCGTTCGTCGAAGCGGCTTCCCAGGTTGGCATCAAAGGAGCTTTCCAGAAAGCCAAACGAGCCAGCCTTTTGCATGACGCTAAAGTGGTCGTCCACCAGCGCTTGCTTCAGCATTACATTGATCAGGCCGCCGGGATCGGATTCACCGTAAAGCGCGTTGGGGCCCTTCACTACTTCGATTCGATCGATTAGATTCGCAGGAATGTCCTCATTCGCCCGAATCCCGTTGATCAGTATTTCGCGCGTAGTAAAACCACGAACCGTATATAAAGGACGCCGGGCGACAATCTCGGACCGTGTCGTTTGCCTAACCGATGTCGAGTAATCCATGGCCTCGTTGAACTTGCCCACCAGATTGTCTTCGAGAAACTCACTGGTAATCACGTTCGTGTTAAAAGGCAGGTCGCGCATGTCGGTTGCGACACCGATTCCAGATATAGTCTGGGCAGCCTGGTAACCCCTGTCTCCCTCAACGCTAACTGAAAAAGGATCCAACGTGTATACGTTGCCTTCTTGAGCGTTGACCTCGAAAGCGCCAACTAGTGCGAGAGATAAGAGTCCTTTAATCCATAAGCATATACTGTCTCGTTTGGTATTCATTTTTGGGATTTTTTAGTTTTCAGGGTGATTGGATATTCGTTTGAAAGGCTCGACTTGAATGACCAGAAAGAGATTGGGATTCGGTTGTTGTGCCAGCGGTTTGCATCACTCGAACCTCAAACGGCACGCTTCCATTCTCCGGAGGTTCCATCTCCTTCGAGTGCGAAAGGGGTATTTTTCACTCTTAAGAAGAATCCCGTTTTTTAGCCCCTAGACAACACTGGTTCTAGTAAACGCGTTTAGCATCACTTCTGAGAGCTTGATTGGAGAGCGGGAAACCCTAACATCCCACACCATGGATCTCGCTTCCCCGCGCCTCAAACCGCTTCTTTTCATCTGTGGTTGGCTTTTCTGCCAATCCACCTTCGCAGGCACAGCTCGGCCCAACATCGTCTTCTTCCTCGTCGACGACCTCGGCTGGACTGACATCAACGGCTTCGAAGGCCCCATGGGGCAGACCTACGACAATCCTGGCGGCGAACACGATAGCCGTTACTACTACACGCCGCGCCTTGCCCAGCTTCGCAACGAAGGACTGCGCTTCACCAACGCCTACGCGTCCTGTCCATTCTGCGGCCCTTCGCGAGCCAGCATCCTGACCGGCAAGTATCCAGCCCGGATCGGTTTCACCAACAACAACACCCACGACCAAAACCAAGGCTCCAGTCCATTCAACGCAAGCGAGATGAAGTTCACCGAGCCTGTCGAATCGGACCTAGTTCGCAACCTTGACCCTCAAAACGAGACGTCCATCGCCCGAGCCCTCAAGGCAAATTCGGGAACCGGTGCCGACTACCTTACCTGCACGGTCGGCAAATGGCATGTCTACAGCGAAGGGACAACCGGTTTTGGCCCCGAGGCGCATGGATTCGATTTCAACATCGGCGGTAGCTTTCGCGGCCAACCGGAAGGACGGCCACGGCCCGGCTGGGACTTTTATCGAGGTCCGGGCTGGAGTGACGTCTACTACCCGAATCTGGAAGATCCTCGCAAGCGCTACCCCGATGATTGGCCTAAGAATCATGGAGACTTTCAGAAGCAGACTTATCTGACAGATGCCCTTACCCACCGGGCCTTGGAGTTTATCGAACTGGCCCATCGCAAATCCCGGCCCTTCTTCCTCTACCTGTCACACTATGGTGTGCACAGCCCCATGCAGGCGAAACGCGTGGATGCAAACCGGGACGGGAAGCTGACCCCCGACGATCCAGAGGCTCACGCCGCTTTGTTCCAGGGCCGGCGGGACCGGGACGACCGGCACGAGATTGAACCCCCGCCGAACAGCAAACCCTTCCGCACACCCTACACCTACGCCTCCATGGTGAAGAGTATCGACGAGAGTCTAGGCCAAATCATGGACGCCTTGGACACCCTAGGCATCGCTGAGAATACAGTCATCATCTTCTACTCGGACAATGGAGGAGTCGAAAGAAATGGATACACCGGCAACCCTCCCTTGCGGAGCGAGAAAACCCACGCCTACGAAGGCGGCGTCCGCGTGCCCTTGATAATCCGAGGACCCGGCATCACCGCCAATACGACTTGCGAGGCACCAGTCACTGGGCCCGATTTCTTTCCCACCTTGGTAGAGCTAGCCGGAGACAGTTGGGACGCCATCGAAAGGAATTCCCCCAGCAAGTTTTCCAGAGCGACCATCGATGGAACCAGTCTCGTTCCGCTGCTGCAAGGAAAGATGACTGCGTTTCACCGCGAAAACGATCCCGCTACACCAGCGGATGACGGTGCCATCTACTGGCACGTTCCCCATTACAAGAATTCGGCTCCCTACAGTGCCGTCCGAAAAGGAAATTTCAAACTCATCCGGTACTGGGAGGACAATGACAACCTGCAAAACCGGAACGTCATGGAGGATGGGTACTTCATGTCCGAGAGGGAGCTATATGATCTGACTCACAACCTAGGCGAATCGGGAGATCGAAATCTCCACGACAGCGATTCCGACCTTGCCCGGGAACTGGAATCCACTTTGGTCGACTGGCTACAACGGGTCGACGCCAAGATGCCCACTGCGGTTAGACGCATCGACGACGATGGAAAGACCCAGGCGTGGTACAGCGAATGGATCGCCAGCAACGACCCCTCAAAAACTTACGCTGATCCGGTCAAAGAAGCCGTTCGCGACTCGTCCCCCGGTGATACAATCATCATCTACCCCGAAAGCCTGAGAAAGCCAGAATTGCCTCTCAGTATCCCCAGAGGAGTAACCATTAAACACATACTCGATTAGCGCAGAATCTTCGATGTCTGATCAGGACATCGCAAGGCAGGGCGGAAGCTTCCTCGCCCTGCGGCGTATAGGAAATGCAGCCAGTTTCTATAACTATGAGTATAGACGCTGCTCCAAAAGAGTGCCCGTTCAACGAAGGTTCAATCCCTGTCAAAGCCGCTCCACTTCTGTGAAATAGGCTCCACCTGCTTCGCCCTGCTCGTTGTACAGATAAGTCAGCAACTCGGTCAGTCCAGCGGGCAGATCCATCTCAAACACCACCCCTTTGTTTCCAGGCTTCACCACACGCTCCTCTACCTGTCCGGCAATCTGCACCTTCGCTCGCACTGCCTCAACTAGCTCGTCCGCTTCGGCGGGCCACTGTCGCAGAGTAATGCGATAGCGACCGGGCCGCCGCACGTCCACCAGCCAAGGACCCGTCACCTTGGGAAGCTTCTTGATCTGATTGAAATTCCAGGGCGGATTCCCCGTTTCCATATACCAATCCTGCGAGGACAACGCTGTGGGGTTTTCAGCAGGATCGCCCAGAGCGATGCGGACCGGTGTCATACGTGGCGACACTCGCTCCCAGAACGGATCATACAATCCACGCAAGCGCTCGACCACTTCAGGATGCTCCGAGGCGACATTGTTCCGCTGCGCCAGATCGGCCTCGATATCGAAAAGATACTGCCCGTCCGAATTCACCAGACGCCATCGCTCCGTCATCACCACCGAGTAGGCAAGAGGACCCGGTGGCATGGCATTGCCATAAGCCCCTCCATGATACTGCACCACATGTTGAGTTCGTTTCCAGGATTCCTCGTTCCCGTCTAACAGCGGCTTAAGCGAAATCCCATCTTCATCAAAAGTATCCGGAATCTGTATATCACACAAATCTGCCAGAGTCGGTAGCACATCGATATGAGCGGCCAAGGTGTCGATGTCCTTGCCCCCGGTTAGGCCACCGTTTGGCCAGTAGATAAAGAAGGGCACGCGATGACCTCCTTCAAAGACCGACGACTTTCGTCCCCGCATACCTGCGTTGTAGCCGCTAACTGGAAGCGAATCCAGCGGACCGAAAACGGGGTCATTCCGGTCCAGTTCGAAACCGGCGGACGTTCCATTATCCGTCATGAAAATCAGGATCGTGTTTTCGGCCAGCCCGAGTTCATCCAATCGATCACGCAGGATCCCCATGTTATGATCGATGTTCGCGATCATCCCGTAGAAGTTGGCGTTGGGGACCTCCGCGTTGCCGCGATAGGGCTCCGCCCATTCATCGGGAACCAGATACGGACCGTGCGGCGCGTTAAGCGCCAAGTAGAGGAAGAACGGCTTTTCGCGATTCGCTTCAACAAAGCGGATCCCTTCCCGAAACCAAACATCCGTGCAGTAGCCCTCGAATTTTTCAAAGGTCCCCTTCTTGTTGCTGGCGGTTGCACGCTCGTAGGTATCGTCGAAATAGTCATTGCCCCAGTAGTCCGGCGCCTGACCCACTCCACCTGCTTTGTGCCAGAGCACGTCCTGGAAGCCGCGATCCTGCGGACGGTGCGGGGCATTGTCGCCCAGGTGCCACTTGCCAACCAGCCCCGTCGCGTATCCATTTTCCGAAAACAAATGAGCGATCGTTTTCTCATCCGGATGCATCATGGTGCGTCCCGAGCTGGTTCGAAACGCTCCGGTATAGGCCGGATGATTCCCCGTCAAAAGCGCCGCTCGCGTCGGCGTGCAAAAAGGACTCACATGGAAATCGGTGAATCGAATCGATTCGGCGTGCAGCTTATCCAGCTCGGGCGTCTTCAAGATCGGGTTCCCGTGGCAGCCGAGATCGCCGTAGCCCTGATCGTCGGTCATGACGAGGATAACATTGGGGCGCGTTGACCACAGAATCGAAGGCAACGTGCCAATAGCCACTAAAGTGGCGAGCAGTAGTTGTCTGGATTTCATACCACTAATTAGCTCACAGGTTCTGGTTCGGAATCATCAACCTCTATGCTGCTAGCATCTTGCAAAATCCATGAAAGTATACTTTCAAAAAACTAATCAGTCCCGAGTCCAATTCTTTCCCCTACTGCATCGAAACCGTTTTGGGGAAGCCCGGATGCTGCTCATGGGCGTCGGGGCTCCGGAAGTTTCCGTATACAGGCCAACTTTCGAAGGTTATGGACCCCTTGGGCTTATTGAATCTCACGATCCCGTATCCTTGCCCGCTGTTACGCAAATACTCGAGTGTACGCTCTCCATCGCCCTTATAAGGATCCTCAATGAGAAAGCTGTAGGGGTTGGCCGCCGCCCAAACCGTGATCTTGTTGCCCCAGCCGTCTAGGTAGCGGCCAGTGTGATCGGGCATCCCGGGCTGGCGGTTTCCGCCTTCCACCTTGGGTCGCCAAGCTCGATGGGTCTGTGTGGAAACAGAGGTCAGCGTAAAGGCCCAGCCAGCGTCTTCCCAGTCATCGATCCCTTGCTGTACGAGAGTAGCGAAATGCAAATCCCCATGTACCATGATCGCATTCG
>JAUHWE010000160.1 GCA_030424825.1 Verrucomicrobiia bacterium | reverse complement strand
CAAAAAGGGACGTTTGTGGACCTGCAATGGCAGTACCGTGTTCTACCTATCCCCACTAACGATGCCCTGGCTTTGAACAAGACGCCCGACAGGCTCCCGCTTCCACAAAAAGTGCTTGTGGCTACCTATCGGCTATACCCTCCGGATGGCGACAATGCTCGTTGGACACAAGCTGACAATGGAATCTATCCCGTCCGACTGGCGCGGGGCGAGGTCGCTACTGAGTCCGGTCGATTTCTACCAGGACAGTTTCTTGGAACTTTCCTTTGCGCGATTCGGCTTAATCCTGGAGATCCGATACAGCCTATCGCTGTCCGGTGCGCTGTGAAGCCTTATCGGACCCTCATTGATTCTAATGCTATCATAGACACAGCGGATTCCTCCGGCCCGTTTCATCCGGTTTCTCATAGAGCCATCGTTTATACCTACTTCAACCGGCGTCATGTTGAAATCGACTGGGGCTCCGTTTCCAGGGAAGGCAAGGTCATCACGGCAAATGCCAAGGCTATTAAATTTCCCGTGGACGATGCTGAAATCGAACCGATTCCCATCCCACTCGCCCAGGGGAATCTGTCGATCGAGTCCAGTCTAGATCTAGAATTAGATCCCATCGCCGACCGTCCTGAGCTCCTTCCGGTATTCAGACATGCTTACGACTTCGGCATTTTGCCGCCAGGAGAATATACATTCGTATTCAATGTAAACGGAATCGAAGAGTGCACTGACGATTTCATCGTTCACCCATTTCCTCCAATCGACTTAGATGCCCCGGAGGCAGAGCTCAAAGTACGGGATATCAAAAAGCCGGTCTCAGAACCCCACCCGCTCACCGTTACCTATAAGGATCGTTCCGGCGTTGATGTATCAACGATTGGGGACAGCGACGTCGTTGTATTCGGCCCCCGGGTATTCTCCGATATATCTCAATCGAATGCACATTTGTGGTACGCCCAGAGAGCGCGATTCGTTGGAATAAAATCGATTTCCGCTCACGCTCGAATTGTGACCGCGATCTACGAAATAGACGCTCCCAACGAAGGTTGGTCGGATTCCCACAACGGGATCTACAATGTCATACTCTGGGAGGACGCGGTCTGTGATCGATTGGACAATTGCGTTGATCGACAGCGAATCGGTAGTTTCAAAGTCGCTATTGAAGACGAATCTGAACCGATTCCGGCTGAAGCGGAAATCCATGTTGATGTCTCTCATCCCAATCGAGTTGTCACCAAAGTGCACATCGATTTCGAAGAACGCTGGATGGTCGTCGAGCAAGAAATTCGCCGTGTCGACAACCGCATCTACTGCATCGCCAAGGCTGAGCCTATTCTGGAAGTGAATGCGCTACCGGTTTCGCCACCGCCTCAGCAGGATCTACTTTACGAGATCGGACCGTTAGAGGATGGCGACTACGGAGCGATTTTCATAATGAACGGGCATATCTACGATGCCCAGCGCTTCATCGTAGAGCGCGAACCCCCGATACCCGCACGTGTAGACCTGAATATTGAAACATCGGATACCGGTTCCGTATTCGCCGAGGTAACGATCCAGTTCCTCCAGCCTCATCGCGTCGAGCAAGGCGAGGTAGAGATCAATGGACACCGGGTTATTTTTCCAGCGAAGGCCGAGCCTCTGCCTATTCCGCTCGTAGCGGATCCAGACAATCTTCCCCTACCGGAACCGATCCACCTGCGTTACGAGGTTACGGACGTTGCACCCGGCGCTTACTTGGGCGCATTCATCATGAATGGCTTCCCCTACGCAGTGGAGGATTTCAAGATCGACCCCGCCAGTCCTCCGATTCCAGCCGACGTTTTACTTAGAGTAGATGCCGGTGATAATGACAATACCATCTTGTACGCCAAGATCGCGTTTGAATCCCCTCATGCCATTACGAGCAGACATCTCCATCGGCGAGAGAACAGGGTTGTCATGGAGGTGAAAGCAACTCCCATCGCAACTCTCGCTGAGACGGAAGACCAGTCCTTCGCTCCCATCCCCTTGCCCCAAGTCGTATGGCTACGCTTTAATTTGGGCACGCTGGATCCGGACGAGTACAAAGCGAGTTTCGTCATGAATGGCTGGCCCTATGCACGCATCGAGTGGATCGAACCGGATGATCGACTAAAATCGGAAGTGAGCATCGATGTCGCAGAACTGGATACCGGTGAATGGCAAGCGAAGGTAAAAATACTCTTTGAAAATCCATGGGCAGAAATAACGGATCCAGGCGAGGCGGTATTCGACGGTCACATCATTCGCATGAACGCAATTGCTGAAGTTCCTGAGGTCGTACCGGCAGTAATCAAAGATCCGGAACCGATTGAGCTTGTATACAATCTGGGAGAGCTGGAGCCAGGAGGCTACTGGCTGAAGTACTTCATCAATGAATACTTCGAAAAGCAGCACGACTTTTTCGTGCGACCGGAAGGACCCGTACCCGCCAAAGTGGACCTGAATATCGATACCTCCGAACAGCCGGTTACCGCTACCGCCACGATCCAATTCCGAGATCATTTCGCGATCATCGATCAGAACACGCGTCGTTTTGGAAATCTGTTCCTGCTGGATGCGACGGCAGAAGGTCCACTCCCGCTCCTAGCGCCCGTTCCTCCCCCACCTACCGAAGTGGATTATGAATTGGGCGAATTGCCAGAAGGCACCTACTTTGCCGCCTTTCGGATGAATGGATTCTTCTATGACTTCACACGATTCAAGATCGACGAAGAAGGAAAGTTCGAAGTGGATGTGGACCTGAAGGTTGACGTGGGCGACGAAGTAAAGGTTACCGCCGTCGTCGACATCGACGATCCGTTTGTCATCGTAACCGATCCGGGTGAGCCCATCATTGAAGGACGCACCGTAAAGATTTTCGCCACTGCGGAACGTGTAACCTTCATCGCTCCGCCGAGCGGTGATCCAATGACTCTCGAGTACAACTTGGGGCCAATGGATCCCGGACTGTATCGCATTACTTACTACATCAATGAAAAGGCGGAGGCCAGTGCCCGATTCAATGTCCCTAGACCACCAAAGCCACCATTGGCTCGAGTATCTCACATAAAATTTTCAGAAGAAGATGCGTCGTGGTTTGCCAACGTTGGAGTCATCCTACTGCCTGGCCAAGAGGTCACAGATTGGGGCGATGTACGCCATGACGGCAACAGCTTCCACGTGGACATCACTGTGGAGTGGGTCGATTTCGCTCCATCACCGGATCCATTGCCGAAACCTGATGCCACCTTGCTGCCTGAAGGAATCGAAATCGATCCAAGTGGAGATGCACGCATCGGAATCGCTCCTATACGTATCGTGACTCATGATTACAGCCTTGGTCCATTAGATCCCGGTGAATACAAATTCGTTGTGCATTCACGAGGACTAGTGGTCGCCCGGAAGGGATTCGAAGTCGGTAGCTCTGCTCCCATGGTGGAGTTTAGAACCGAGAATATTCTCGAGGAAATCGGTTCTCACGAATTCAATATTTCTTATAGCGATCCCGATGGTCTCGATCATGAATCCATCATGGCAGCCGAGATTTGGGTTGTCGGTGGTCTTGGCAGACGAGTCAAAGCAGAACTTGTAGACTACGCGAGTACGGATGACTTCCCAAGCACGCAGGGTTTCGGACAATACATAGTAGAAGGTCCCGGTGGCAGCTGGAATAGACGCGACAACGGGGTGTACTGCGCCGTCGTGGACCCAGAAGCGATTCGCGACCTAAACGGAAATCACATCGAGAGAAAACGCTTGGGCTGCTTCAAAGTGAGAATCGCTCCAGAACCTCCTCAATCCGACGTAAACGTATCCGTAGGAGTAAACGATCTTGGAGAATGGGAAGCCACCGTTGAGATCATCTCCGAACCGGGAGAGCAGGTCGTCGTCGATTCTTGGGGCCCGATCATTCATCACGGTCACAGTATCGTTGCCTTGGCGAATGTGCATATTGACGCTCATGGCGGGCCCGTTGAACCGTTATCCAATAGTTACAATCTGGGTACGCTTCAACCGGGTTACTACGTCTTCGTTTTCAAAACCAATTTGGGACATTGTGGGATCGCTACGTTCGTTGTCCCTGGAATTGAAGGGGATGCAATCGACAATTGGATTGACCGAATCGGTGGAGCGTCAAAAGACGACGGAGACGGGCTTGATACGGTTGGGGAGTATTATTTCGCCACCGATCCGAATAGACAGGATGTCGCCTTTGTTCGACCAGAGATTGTAATCTCCGACGACGGAGAAGCCCACCTCGGACTACGATTCCGCCGCATCCTTGGGGGCGAAGGGATTGCCCAAATTATTGAAGGCACCGGATTGGCGGGCAATTGGGACGACGTCGGCGACAAGATAGAAATAGTCGAACAAACAATCTCTGATGACGGCACGGAGGAAATTCTTCTATGCCTCCAGGAATCCATTAGAGTCAGTGCATACAATTTCATCCGACTGCGACTCGATCGGGAAGATAACTAGGTGAGTACTAACATAAATCAGCTAACACCTTCAATCACGACCCGTTTGTGATCGCAATGAAGACGAAAACCGGAGCCGAGCAATTCCAAATACGGACTTGCTCGAGCGTCTTCGTCATTGATGGTCTCAAGATAGATTGTCCTCATCGGGTTAAACGATCGCGTCAGCATATGACGCAACGCTTCCAGTGAACGTGAGGCGTCCGGATCATCCGGGGCAATATGAAACGTCATAGCTTTCCCATTACGAAAGATCTCCAAAATGAGCTCCTCGCCTCGATAAACAAGTCGAGTGGATGACAGTCGCTTCGGGAGTTTACCTCTCAGTGCCGCAAGTCCCAGACCGCATAAGGAAGCAGGATCGATCGCGTTAAGCCAGAAAATTGCTTGCTTCTTTGAGCGCTGACGCAGCGTTCTAAACGCGTCATGCGACGCAAATTGAAGCCCCGGAATGTCCTTAAAGAAAACTCCGGCTAGAACCTCTCCCGACAATTCCATTAGCCTCAACGCCTTGAAAACGTCTTTCCACTGCATCCCAGGAAGCTCTCTCAAAAGCAACTCTCGAAAAAGAACTCCATATCGATCTAGTAAAATACGGGCCCGTTCCTTTTGACTTTCAATCAATGATAAGTCATCCCCATCAAATTCGATGTCTGCTTCCGCAAACCAATTCCCGGGATAAACAACCGTATTCGACGTCGCGAGGGTCCGGGTACGCCTGCCAATTCGTGCTCTACTTGGAGCGATTTTTTCGCGCCGCCTATTCTGTGATTCAGTGACTCCTGCGATTGAGAAGTTCGCCAACGCCCCCCGCCGGACAGAAGCAAAAGTATCATTACCCACTTTCCCTTTCCACGCGAGGGACCACAGGCTTTCTTCAAGTACACTCGCATCTAGTCCCGTCTTTTCCCGTAAGACCTGAAAGTCGAACCTTCCACCCGAAGAGTTCTTTAACACGCAAAGGATGTCTCTTTCATGAAGAGTAAGATCGCCTTCAAAGGCCAATTTAAACAAGTCACTTTCATCCTGAAACCGGAATGCGATCCACTTATCACCCGTTCCCAACCACTCGACGCTTTCTTCCACCAAGCACCCGTCAAGTGTCGCCGTTCGATAATGCGGTACACGAGCTGGAAGAATATCTTCTTCCCAAGCCGCCACTCGCTCTGGGTAAAAAGCGAGCTGCTCCAATACTTCTACAAGCGATAAATCAGCTTGGATTGCACCTCCGACACCTTGTCTTTCTGCTAAAAAAGGTCCCAATGAGCTCAGCGACAATGGATCAAAAGTGGGACGATGCCGAGCTCTTTGCATTCGCAGAAGAATTTCGTAATTCTCGTATTCGCAGACGAATACCTCATCGCAGTCCGTCACCAAGCGCCCGACGACCAGCCTTCTTTCATCGGCCAAAGCGGAAAGGAGGGCATCCAGGTTCTTGTCTTCCGCAGGAAACCGATCTAAAAGTTGTTTAACAGATACAGTTCCAAAGTAAGAAAGCCACTCTGTGAACAGATCAGGGTCTGGTTCACATGAAATCAGCGCATCTACTCGCTTCGATTCTTCGCTCAAGAAGACAAGACCACCCATTTTATTGATATCAAATGTGGGCCTCCAAGATTCGCCAGACTCCTGTTTCGCTGTGACGAGATCTATTTGCTGCATGAGCAGTTCCCACTCCTCAATCGGCAGAGCGATTCGATCGCGCAGCCATTCTTTCAGCTCAATCTCATCACTGGGAGCATACCCGGGCGCCAGTCGTTGACGCTTGGCCTCGAATTCCCGTACAATTGTATCCGCGACCGTCGGACGCGCCTCATCGTCAAAGGCGACCGAACTTATCAGATCTTCACGCAATCTAGAACGCTCCGTCCCTTTCGGGTCGTCCGTATCGTACATATATACGTCGTTGATCTGTCGCCACGCCACCGAACGGGCAAAAGGACTGGCTACCGATACGTGTGTTTTGGAAATCACCGTGATTCCTGACTCTAATTCAGCTAGGACTTGTTTCAGGGACTCCATGTCAAACTCGTCTTTCAGGCAGGTTCGCCAGGCCTCGAGCATCATGGGGAAATCTTCATACCGCCGCACCGAATCCAATAACTTCTTCGATCGCATTCGACTGAGCCAAAGCGGTAACCTTTGACCCGCCTTCTGTCGAGTAACGAGCAGGGCCGTCCCCGCCGCCTCTCGAAAACGGGCTCCAAAAAACCCGGACCCCTCCAATCGTTTGCGAAGCAATGACTCCACGTTGGAAGAGGTCACTAATTGAAAGGCTGCGTCGATATCCACCTCCTCAGAAACGGTTACGACCACACAGTCGTTGTTCACATAAACCTCCGCTCGGTGCCCAAAATTCTCCTCCCAAGCCGCATCCAATGCCAGCGCGTAGGGACGATTTACCTTACCACCCCAATGAGTATGCAAAATAAGTTGTTGCCCCGGCGCTCCTGCGGGAGCGGCATCGACTAATTCAGCTAATATGTGGTGACGATGCGGCAATGGCCTTCGCGTCTTCGCTTTCTGGTTACGCAAATGCTCGGTCAGGGCTTTGGCAGTCGTTGGATTAAACGCGAAGTTCGATTCGAGAATCTTCTGAAAGTCCTTTTGCGCCACCTTTTCGTCCGCCCAACTCAAGAACTCGCCGATTTTAGAAGAATAGTGAAAGTCTCGATTAAATTCCTCAGAACGCCAGAAGGGAGGCATCGGCCCCGTTCCCGAACCTGGAGTCACAAAAACGTCATTGTAAGTAATTCGCTCAATTCGCCAGCTTTGAGCCCCTAGAGTAAAGACATCGCCAATACTCCTTTCCCATACAAACTCTTCGTCCAGTTCACCAATCCTTGAGCCTGGACCCTCCAGTCGAAGATGGAAATAGCCGCGATCTGGGATGACTCCCCCAGAGAAGTAGTATGCCAGAACAGCTCCTTTACGAATTGTAATCGTATTCTCCATACGATTAATTGAAATTCTGGGCTTGAGTTCACGCAACCGACTGGACTCATACCGCCCCGCCAGCATATTGAGAACAAGATCAAACGGTTCACGCTTCAAATTGCGGTAGGAGTAGCTCGACTTTACTACACGGAAGAGCTCCTCGATATCCCATACTTTGGAATTCGCCATCGATACGATAATTTGCGCCAACACGTCCAGGGGGCTTTCGATCGGTCGGACCGCTTCGATGTCTCGCTCTTGGATCGCCTTCGACAATACGGCCGCTTCGAGAAAATCACGTGAATGAGAAGGAAATACGGTCGCTTGACTAATCGCGCCAACCTGGTGACCCGCTCGACCTACTTTCTGAATTGCGGACGAAATGACTCCGGGGCATTGCACCATCACCACGCGATCCAAGGCCCCTACGTCGATTCCCATTTCTAAGGAATTCGTGGCTACGATGGCTTTGAGCTCCCCGTTCTTCAACCGCTGCTCCACCGCAAATCGAATCTCCTTCGACAATGAACCATGATGAGAGTAGGCGATTGGGACGGGTTCGTCTTTATTTATCTTGTAGGTTATCTTCTCGCAGAGCTGTCGACTGTTAACAAAGATTAGGGTCGATTGGTTCGAGGCCACAATCTCCTTTAGCTCCTGAACGATTGGATGCCAAAAGTCATCATCTGAAAGATCTTCATTTGCCTCTTCAGGAAAACGCACATCAATCGCGTATTCTTTATTCTGTGACGCATTGGCTTGCTTCACTATTCTCGGTAAAAATCGTTCGCCCTCCACCAACGATCCCCCAACAAACGCGGCCACCGTCTCCATCGGATGTACGGTTGCGGACAAAGCGATACGCTGGAACTCTCCATTTAGGTGGGCAAGCCGTTCTACCGCAGTCATGAGATAAACCCCGCGCTTGCTTCCGACTACGGCATGGACCTCATCCAGAATAAACGACCTGACCCCCATCAGAGCTCTCTGTCCATCTGCCCCGGTCAACATCAGGTTCAAGCTCTCCGGAGTCGTGATCAAGATCTCGGGAGGATTGCG
>JAUHWE010000159.1 GCA_030424825.1 Verrucomicrobiia bacterium | reverse complement strand
GCCGACATCCGGCACCGATCCCTGATAAGGCAGGAGAATCAATTTGTCATCCGGGAAGAACCCGAAGGCCTTCTCATCCCAATTCGCTTCAGACCAAGCCCAGCCATCTTCCTCTCCCACGTATACACGGGACTTCAGCGAGGGTTCGCCTTGATTGGAAACATCGAACCAGGAGACGGCAAGTTGGCTGCCCTCCACCCCTACGGATATCAATGAATCTTCTCCATAAGGCTCCAAATGCGTTGAAAAGCCCGGCACCTCCAGTTCACCCAGCAGCGTTGGATCGCTGGGATCCGCAAGGTCAATGATGAAGAGGGGATCAATCTGCAGAACGGTGACCACGTAGAGCAAGTCCCCAGAAAAGCGGGTTGCGGTAATCGACTCGTCATTGGCAAACTCCAGGCGAGCCAGGGGCTCCCCAACACTCTCCGGGGCCTCGGCGAGATCAAAGGTCTCAACACTGGCCCATCGCTGTTGGGTATTCTCCCATCTCCAGACTTGGCTGACCACAGTGAGCACATTGCCCTTGATCTGCATGCTGAACTTGTCCTGAACCTGCCCGATGATCGCAACGTGGTGGCGGAGCACGGGAGGCTCTGCGGGATCCGATATGTCAATAACATGCACCGTAGAGGTAGATTGCCTCCGAACCGAATCGTAAGACCTGGTGGATACGAGCAGCGTTTCCGGAATGGCTTGAACTTGCGCGCCCCAATAGTCGTACTTCCCATTCCTCAGCTCGAGCGGTTCCGCGACCACGGGATTGGCTGGATCGGTGAGATCCATCTTGGAAATGTTCAGACCCGATTCCCATCTGATGTGTTCAGCACCCGTTTCCGGATCCACGACGGTTTCCCGCCAAGATTGCTGGGAGACCACGTACAGGATGTTCCCCACCATTCTAGATTCCACGATGTATCCGGGAACCGCAACACTCGATTGCTGCTTCAGCTGATCATCATCAGTATGCTCAACCAGAAGTACCTGGCCTCCATTTGTCGTGGGATCATAAGTGAGCAAGACCACCGTGGGCTCGTCTGGGAGCAGATAAAGCTGCTCTCCACTAAAGGGAATCCGGTAACTCGCCAGCCGATCGGGAGCCGTTGGATCCGATACATCGATCACTTGCAGGCCACGGTATTGATTGAAAAAATACAACGTTCGGTCTCGCCACTTCCAGATGTCTGATTCCTCCACCGTCGCGCCCTCATTGGTTGCATCGGTGTATTCTGTGAGTCCATCTATTCCAGCCCGGACTCCCACGTCGTTTCCTTCCGAGGGTTCGAACGTCGAATCCCCTTGGTAAAACTCAAACGGAAACGGATCGCTCCAGCTGGCCGCCACCTCAATATTCTCTTTCTCTATCCCATCCGGAAGGCGCAATTTCAAGTGACCCTCGCTTCCTCTGAGGTGAGCAATGGTGCAGGTCTCCCAAACCCCATCGTCGTTGAGAATGCGAACTCGGACCCGTCTCACCCCGTCAGGGAGCTGCATGATCACCGCCCGGTCCACGAGCTTCGCGTCAATCGCTTCGAATTCGGCCCCATTAGCCAGCAGCGCCTGACCACTAAAAAGGGCCACACCTAAGACTCCCACCAACACGAACAACGCTTTCATAAGCTACCGTAATTAAACCGATACGCCTCTAACTTGGCTAAAAAACAGCATTTCTGCCAGCAAAAACCGGAACGGACTCGCTAATGCAGGTCGCTACGCGCTAGCGGGGTATTTCAAGGTAGCGGGCGATCTCCGAGCGCCCACACGGCAGATACAACAATGGCGCTCGGAGATCGCCCGCTACCAATGCCGAACCCTTCGACAGGACCAGGATCTACGACAATTGTCTTCGTCTTGCGGGCCGGCCGTCATGATGCCAGTCTTTGTGCCTCGTCGTGCCTCCTTGTGGCAGAACATAATATTTCTCATTCTTCGAGCTTCCCATAGCTATCGCAAGAATAGAAGACGAAGGAAAATAGGTCAACGCGAAGAAACTAGAACCTACTAGATAAATGATCAATCCATCCTCGATTCGATGTTCCTCTTCAGGAATTTGAGAAAGTACTGAAAACCAATCCACTGGAAATATCGTGATAGATATAACCCAGCAAGCGGATAACAGTCCCCAAATCCCTACCAGGATCAAGTAGGCCTTATCTACTCCCCACTTTCGTGTTAGTAGAAATTGAACGGTGCACAATAGTGCAGTCGCAATTACAGGGATACCTATCAATGCGATCATTCAAAATCTCCAAATATAATTTCGTAGCAAATTTCTAGTCAAAGCAGCCCAATCGTAGTGCTTTCAGCCATCGTCATAAGTCGCTACACTCTTTTCCTGTCATCCACTCACCGTAGGGCCAGCGCTCGCGCTGTGCCGCGTATCCCGAGAAAACAATCTTACACCTGGCCTAGCACCAACACCAGCCGCGCAAAAAGCAAACAACGCGCCCACCCCCGCGCCCACCAAATGGGCCAAGGGAACATTGCGATTGCCTGGGCCTAGATCGCTGACAAATAGAGCCTGCCCGAAAAGGATCTCAGCAAGCGGTTTGGCCACCACCAATAGCAGACCCATTCCCCACATCCCCCTAAGCTTCCTCGGTGATCCCTTTAACTGGAACCCAATCCAGTATCCGACAAAGGCCATGTCGATTCCGGATAGACCCCGATAAAATTGCAGGTCGGGCACCCAAATCAGAAACGAAATCGATATCGCAACCGCAGACGCGAGGAAAAGCCCTAGCCAAACGTTTCGAGACCGCCTTTCGACCATCGACCCGACTACAATGAACACTGCCAGATCCCACACGAGGTGTTCAAAATTCCAATGGGTCAGATGCGAGGTGATCGATTGCCAGCAAAGGGCAAAAACCGAACTGCCCCTGTCTAGCTGCCAGGCCGCCCCCACCGATTCCGGTGCGAGGAAGATCAGAAAGGCGACTGCCCCGCTCAACATTGTGAGCCAGGGCAGCCGCGCATTTTCACTATTTCCTTCCTTCCACACGGTCCACACTCTCCTCATCCACCACACCATGAACGATATCGATCAAAGGGATAAGATTGAATAGATTGATCCCGAGGTATCCACGGCACTCCCTCGTATCTCGTTGTTGTTCCATGGATACACCATTGCTCGCCGATCGAAGCTCAGGGCCTCGACTTTTAGGCAACGGACGATCGCGCCGCTCTGTATTCACTTCGTACCCTTCCGGTAGACTCCAGAATCGCTCTAAAGAACCTTCGATGGAAGTCTGGGTAGCCAGAGCAGGATTCGTCACCGTCCGTTCTGTCCAGGCTGACCGAGTCGGTCTCGATTGAGCCTCAACGGAAGCAACTCCCAGCATCAGCAATCCGGTAACGGTTAGCAGGCAACCACGACTCCATCCTAATACAGAATTCATGGGCAACGCTTTCCCTCGCGAAAAGCCCTCAATCTGTAGACGTAATCGCCGATCGCGTTTAAGCCCACTGGCCGTTGTAGAACCGTTCATTTTCCTTCCTCCTTAGCCGCAGACTTTTTCCTCAACAACGATCCACTCGCCAGCAGAAGGAACAGTCCCACCACCGCAAACGGATGGATTGCCCCACCGCCACCGCTTCCTGAAGGAATCCGAGGCGCGGAATTTTGAAACATAGGCTGGCTTTGATCGACTCTTCGATTCGCAACCGGGGCCGCGTTTCGCTGTTGCTGCGCCGCATACTCGATCGACACGCGATCCCGATTGCGACGATCCACTCCATGCCGGACAAAGGCCTCGTCGGACAGCACCACCATAGATGTATAGTCCGTTACCAATTGGTACTGGAGGGCGAGGTCGACAATGGCGTCTTCCATCTCGGAAGGCGAACAATAGCCCATCGACTTTTCCCACTCTAGGGATTCGATCGTATCCATAGCCCAGAGACGCTCGATCTCCGGATTCAAATGGTCAATCTCTGGAAAATCGAACTCAGTAACGTATTCCTTGTCCTCACCAGTCAAACGGGCCTTCAATCGCAATGTCGCTCGGCCCCCTTTCGCGTATTTCCCAAACAAGACCAACTGCTGACCTCGGTAAACTTTGCGGTACTTCATTGGGGAAACGTCGAAGGTCTTCACCCCGCTAATCCCCAATTCCACGTCATGCATCGACTCATACAGGACTTTGCTCTTGGCCAGAAGAATCTGGCCAATGATGTCGTCGCTATTGGAAACGCTTTTGTAGAACCCGCCACTGGCGTCACAGATGGTCTTCATCAAGGGCCAGTTCGCGCTGTTGCCCAGCAAGAATCCGAAGACGCGAATGTCGTTTTTCGCCATCAACTCGGAGAAGGCTTTCGGGCTTAACTGACCGGTATTGGTCACCCCGTCGGTGACCATCACAATGCTGGTTGCCCGGTCGTCGTCCATGTCTGAAAGGGCCAGGTCCAATCCCGCATAGAGATTGGTGCCTCCGTTAGACTGGACCGTATCCAGCACACCCAAGGCCTTTTTAACCGCTTCCGGCGTTGCCGCGATCCAGTCACGAGTGAGCTCGCGCGCTTGGTCGTTGAACAAGACAATACGGAAACGGTCTTCCGGGCGAAAGCTTTCGATCGTCCGCTTAACGCCTTCGACCAGGGTGTGCAGCTTACCGGACATACTCCCAGACACATCGAGAACGAACACATAGTCGGACCCTCCGCTTAGAGGCTGCAGGTCTACACCCGGTGTTACCACCATCATGAAAGTCCCCGGCTGATTTCTATCTGCCCGATAGGGAACGACTTCGACCCGTCCGGGAAGATTGTCCTCCAGCATATAGTAAAGGAGGAAATCCTTGCTCAAGTCGCCTCCACTAGATTGATACGAATAGACGAGATCGCCCTCCGCGTCAGTCGACTGGGTTCCCTGAAACCCGGGGGTCCGGATTCCCTTTAAAGGCCAGGCGGACTTGACTTCCACATCGATCGAGAAATTTCCGGTAACCGCGTCAGAACGCGTCCAAAATTGCTCGGCCTCATGATCTGTTCCCCCCTCTTCAAGCGGATACTTGTAGGTGCCAATACCTGTATCCAGAACGAGGGGTTGATAGTAGACGACCCTCATGCGAACCTCGCCATTGGCCGGGACCGGGCTGACGCGGAACTCAAAGCGCTGATAGCTCTCTTTGGTCGCGATGCCTGCCTCGTTGCCCTTAGCGGTTTCCTCTTCGTAGATTTGCTCGGCTTTGGAGGCTTCGACCACTTCGCCTTGCAGCTCGACCTCACCCGCCCAGATCGTCATTTCCGAAAGACTTGCATGCTCCGGCAACGGAAATTCGTACAGCGCTTCCAGTGTTTGAGAATTTGGATTGTAGAAGCTCTGGCTCATTTCCGTCCGGGCGAATCCGTTGTTGAGCGTGACCTTGACCTGATGGTCTCGGATCTCGAGCGACTGCAGGCCGCTCCCAACCGGATTCAGAACGCCCGCTGCCTGGATCTTCGACGAGACCAGCAGCCCGAACAGAGCGAAAAGGACACCGAACGCTTTCTTCCCTCCTGTAAAACACGCATACAGCGCGGATTCTTGATGATGATTTATTGGATAGCTTTTCATTGTTAGAATAAGATTGGCAGTCTCTATCGCAGAACCAGTGCCAACTACCCGTAATTATGCTTTAGCTCTCACTATCAGCAGCTTACAAAACATTCTTCAAAAACTTATCACTGAACCTGTATATCTTGTAGACATATTATGCTTTTCTATCTACATTTTATGCATGCCTAAAACACGCATTTTCAGTGACAAAAGCCGGACAGTAATCGAGCCGCTCATCGAAAGCATTTTCACGAACCCTTTTTTGGATAAGTTCCAGGATCTGAATCGCGAAATTCTCGGCACGGCCTACACGGGCCCGCAAACGTCCCAGACTTCGTTCGATCAAGGCGTCATTCCATCGGAGAACCAGAAAGCGATTATTAAAACCTGTCGCGACTTGATCGATACGGCTCGGAAAAAAATTCTCGCTCAATCCATTTCTCCGGATCACCCGGACTATTCGCTATACGAACACCTCATCTACTATCTCGTCTATCACGATATTTCCGAGTCGATCGACCAGTTCATTGTAAAGTGTATCCGCAATCCGGAAACGAACCTGGAATGGAAAGGATTCAGAGAAGTGCAAGCCTACTACGAGTTCTATCTGAAGCCGGAAGGGAAAGACTTCCCGACCCTTTACTCGCCTGCGGAACTGTCTGCCTTTTTCTTCCAGATTCGACGGGCCTTCTTCCACACCTTTACAAGCATAGCCGGATCGTCACCAGCGATCAACGCTCTGCGAGCGCGCGTTTGGGATTCGATTTTCACCTACAACATGCGGCGCTACCTTCGCTCGCTCTACGATCGAATGAACGACATTTACACCCTCATCACAGGTCCATCGGGCTCAGGTAAGGAAGTTGTCTCCCGGTGCATCGGACTCTCAAGATTCATCCCTTTCGATCCGGTGAAGCGAACGTTCGAGCGGAACTTCATGGAAGCCTATTTCCCCATCAACTTGTCCGCCTTGTCTTCTACGTTAATCGAATCGGAACTGTTCGGACACCGCCGCGGCGCTTTCACGGGAGCCCTTCAGGACAAGGTGGGCTATTTCGAATCAACTGGAAAATACGGAACGATCTTTCTGGATGAGATCGGCGATACCGACGCAAAGATTCAGGTAAAGCTACTCCGCGTATTGCAGTCCAAGGAATTTCAAAGACTGGGCGATACCAAAGGCCGAAAATTTTATGGCAAAGTAATGGCGGCAACGAATATCGATCTCCTCAAAGCAATCGAGAACGGATCCTTTCGGGAGGACTTCTACTACCGGCTGTGCGCCGACAAAATCGAGACGCCCCCGCTCGAGTCCGTTTTGAATGGTAACCTTGAGGAAACCGAAATACTCGTCCGCTTCATTGCCGCTCGCGTTGCGGGACCCGAAGAGGTCGACGCGCTGACCGAAGAGACCCTTCAGTACATTAAAACCGTCCTTCCCAAAAATTACTCCTGGCCAGGAAATTTCAGAGAACTGGAACAGTGCGTACGCAATATTATGGTACACGGTGAATACCATCCGCACGCCCCCCGCATAGCCGAAGCGTCCTCTCTTGACCAATCCGGGGATGCCTTCACCCACGGGAAATACACCCTTAATCAGCTGATCGAATCCTATATCACTCAGGAATACAACCGCACCCCCAGCCTATCCGAAGTCGGCATGCGCCTCCAAGCGGACCCGCGAACGATAAAGAAGTACTTGAGCAAAGGCAATCGCTAGATCGCGGGGTCCGCCTCAAAGAAACCAACTCCAAGCAAAAATAAAGATCCTCGGAGCCAGCTCTCGAGGTATTTTTAGGTAGCGGGCGATCTCCGAGCGCCCACCCGATAGATACAGCAATGGGCGCTCGGAGATCGCCCGCTACCAACGTCAGCAACGAAGCCATCGACGCATTCGACAATGCTCATGGCAAGCAAGTCGGTGTCTGCGACAAGCTTCGATATATTACACCTAATGGGAATAAAACCCAAAATTGAATTCGCTCCTTGTGGATAATGTGATTCCATAGCCTCACCAATGAAGAACCTCTATTGCGAATCGTGCGGAACGAGAGTCTATTTCCAGAATTCAGTATGCCTGCGTTGCTCCACATCGATCGCTTTTGACATAGAGCGCTCAGAGATGGTCGCCCTTTCTGGAATCAAAGCCAATCCCGCCTACAAGCGCTGCCGGAACGGCGAGGTGTATGGGAATTGCAACTGGGCTTTAGACGTGAATTCAGCCTATGAATACTGCTGCTCCTGTCGCCTTACGGAAATCATACCCGACTTAAGCCTTCCCGAGAATCAAACCGCATGGGGTCGAATCGAAGAAGCCAAGCGCCGACTCGTCTACAACCTGGACATGATAGGGCTTAGACCTCAGGAAAAGAGCGATGCCAACCCGGGCGGGCTCATCTTTCACTTTTTGGCCGACACCGATGAAACCGGGAAGAAAAAAGTGCTCACGGGTCATGACGATGGCGTGGTTACCCTTAACATTGCAGAAGCGGACGACGTGGAACGTGAACGCATGCGAACTGCCATGGGAGAGCCCTACCGCACGCTTGTGGGTCATTTGCGACACGAGGTTGGCCACTACTACTGGAGTGAACTCGTTGTCGGCGACTCCTTGCAGGCATTCAGAAACCTGTTTGGCGACGAAAACCAGGATTACGGAGACGCACTGAAACGTCATTACGAAGAAGGGGCGCCATCCAATTGGATGGATCACTACATCAGCTCCTACGCCTCGGCTCACCCTTGGGAAGACTGGGCAGAATCCTGGGCCCACTACCTCCATCTAATGGATTCGGTCGGTACCGCCTATTATTCACGTATCAAGATTGAAGGTACAAACGAATCAGACCCCATTTTTAACCACGAGAATATCGATTTAAGTTCATTCGATTCGATCATTCAAAATTGGCCGGGGATCGCCTGCCTCATCAACAGTTTCAATCGCAGCCTCGGCATGCCAGA
>JAUHWE010000809.1 GCA_030424825.1 Verrucomicrobiia bacterium | reverse complement strand
AAACCTTCGAGAGCGTTGTTTTCGTAGCCTTTCAGATTCAGGACCAGCAGATCGAACCTCGATTCGAAACCCGCCCGGTCGAGGATGTTCTGGGCGACATCAGTGGTGACGTAGGAGACTCTTTCCTGTTTGGGTCGCTTGAACGGAGCCTCGAGTGGCTTGCCCGCAAGTCGCTCGGTAGACTCTTTACGGATCGCACGCTTGATCGACGCTTTGGGAGGTGTTCCTCGAACCTCGATAAAAGAGTCCTTGAGCCACTGGTCGACCACTGCGACGTTCAAGACCTGACTCTGCTTCCGTATCTTGCGGCATTTGTGAAAAAGATGGGGCCAGGGTTCGATGAGAAGTCCACGCCAGCCGAGGGCCTTCTCGAGGTACAGGGTGAAGCTGCTCTTGCCCCCGTCTCGAGCGCCGATCTCGACGAATCTGCCGTTCGGTCGGTTGAAGAAGGGAAGTATCTGGGTCCGGTGGGAAGGGGAGCGAAAGGCTCCGAGGGAAAGTAGCCGGTGGATTCCTCCCCACGTTGGCTGTTTTGATTGGTTTTTTAGCGCATCCACAAGAGAAGTCGTTCCTTTGAAGATACGGCGCGCATCGGTGCCAATTAAGGGGGGATAGGGAATCATCAATGAATCCACTCCCCGGACGAGAATTACCCCGGATTACAGGAGCTGTATCAGTGGCCTAAAAGGTAAATTAATTATGAACTCCCTTACCTAGTAGATCCCATTATACCTAGGCCGTGTGCCAACCCGATAGGCAATGCGAGGCGAATCGATTAGAATAGGGGCGAATTCGACTTGGAACTTAAGATGAAAACGATTCACGCCACAAAATTTTTAGGAGTCATCGCCTTGCTGTCTGGCCTGGCGACTAGCGTCCACGCCATCACGATTGGCGACACGGTAGGCGCTGGCGAAAACGGAGAACTGGGGGGCATTCCTTTCGCGGTGGACTTTGGCTCTGTCAGCTACGTGTCCGACCTGAGCAACGGCGCCCTACGATTCAATGGTTCCGCCAGCTCGGCGAGCACGTCCATCTCCACGCACAACCTGAGCATCAGCGGAGACACCGAGATCGCCTTCGATTGGTCAGTCTTAGACCTTTCCGACCGGAACGACTTTTCCTTCTACCAGATTGAAGGTTTGGACATTGGGATTTCCACTTTTCACGACGGAATCGGCATGGGCGCCTCGAGTGGGACGGTCTCGCGTTTTGTATCGACCGGCGAGTATGTGTTACGGATTCAGTCAGCGGTTGCCTTCAATCCAGAGCTCTATCAGCTCACGGTCGGGAACTTGAGGATCACCTCTCTCGATTCGCCAACCCTTCCAGACATGGGCGCTCCACCTCGCAATGATGTTTCGGATGTGCCAGACGGCTCGATAGGGTTCCTCGGTATTTCCGTGATGCTTGCGCTTCTCGGAGCCCACGGGTGGTTTGGGATTCGCCCCCAGTCCCGTTAGCCTCTCTCTTTCTCTCTATTTTAGCAGTATAATATCTCCAAGCAACAGTGCGGCTCGCAGCGTTTCGCTGCGGGCCGTTTGCATTGCGGCTTGCTAGCGGTCCGTAGATCCACAAATTCCCCCTTGCAATGAATACGCCACTCGTGATGACAGTTATCGGACCGGACAAACCTGGCTTGGTTGACTCCGTCG
>JAUHWE010000158.1 GCA_030424825.1 Verrucomicrobiia bacterium | reverse complement strand
GGGGCAGTAGAAGCCCGCTTTGACCGCAGCGGCGGTACTTCATGGAATCGTATCGATGGGAAGAGGGTACATATTGAGGCATATTTATTGGCTTTGTTAGTTGAATACAGATAGCTTTGAAAGAAAACGAAAGTTAGGAATCAGCCTGATCAAAGGCAATCTTCCAGTATTTCGCGAAGATCTGCGCTGTCGAGATCGATCGGGTTTCCTTTCATGCTGCTGGATTGGGCGGATTTTTTGACCGCCTCGGGGATCATTGACTCGGTAAACCCGAGCTCGCTGAGCGATGCCAAGGGAAGATCCTTTAGGAGTGACTCGAACCAGGCGATCGCGTAGTTGCCTTTTGCGGACGGGTTACCGGTGACGATTTGCGCCACTTGGTCGAATTTGCCTAGCAACGCGTCGCTTGATGCTCGCCTAGATGCGATATCGAAATTCGTTCGCAGGACGGATAGGAGTAAGCTAGCGCAAAGCGCTCCATGGGGCGCATTCGTCATTCCACCAAGGGGCCCCGCGAAGCCGTGTACTGCCCCGAGCCCTGCATTGGCCAAGGCGATTCCACCACATAGGCTGGCGATGCACATATCCGATTTCGCTTCGGGATCGAGTTGCTCGCCGCAGGCCTTGCGAAGGCTTCTTGCCGCGTGCCGGATTCCTTCAAGCGCGATGCCGTCACTGAGCGGATTTGACTTTCGAGACAGGTATGCTTCCAGACATTGAACCAGAGCGTCCATACCGGTGTAGGCGGCGACCTTGGCGGGAAGATCATAGGTTAGTTCTGGATCAATGACCGCCCATTTCGGAATCATATACGGACTCCGCAGGCTCACTTTGACGGCAGAGTCGGGAACGCCAATCACACTGTTGCGCGTCACTTCAGATCCGGTGCCCGCGGTTGTGGGGATCGCCATGTAGGGGATTGATGGATGCAACAGCGGCTTTCCTTTTCCCACGACCTCAAGGAAGTCCAGTAGTTCGCCTTCGTTTTTGAAGAGGGCGGCAATCGCTTTTCCGGCATCGATGGCGCTGCCTCCGCCAAGCCCGATGACCAAATGAGGCTCGAAGGAACGAGCGACTGCCAAGGACTCCGCTATCGAGTCAACGGTTGGTTCGCCTTCGATCGAGACTGTCGACAAATCTATTCCGGAATTTCGCAGATTTTCGATGATATTCTTATGCCGTTCGGGCGAGGAACCCGTGACCAGTATGGCCCGTTTAACCGCTTTCGGGATAAAGTCTGTGATCGAACGAGAGATTCCTTGGCCAAAATGTATGTGGCCTGCAGTCGAGAACGTAAAATCCATTGTTGAAAGAGTAGGACAGCTCCATCCGTTTTAGCAATGATTGATAAGCCGCGCAGTAGCTTGAGGGCAAATTTGCTAGACGCGTAATTGCTTGCGTTGGCCATCGAGAGAGGATATAGGTGCAATGCCTGTTTTCAACCTACCCTATCTTACCCCTGAAGGGTTTCCCGACCCATGAAATCTAAAATTTGTCTTCCCTGTACCCCTTTGCTCCGCGTTTGGTATGCTTTGTTTCTGGGCGTGTTTATCGCTACTCGTCTCGGTATCGGCCAAAGCGAACTGGAGTTGGATGTTTCTCAATTAGAGGATGGTCGTTTTGAGTTGGTCTGGCCCGCTTCAGAATTGGAGTACGAACTCGAAAAGTCGAACACGCTTGAGCCTAACAGCTGGGTGCCGGTTGAGGACGCACCGACCATTCTGGACGACATTTATCGTCTTCCGTTTTCGCAGGATGCCGGGTCCATCTTTTATCGGCTTCGGGGCATTCAACCCCCTTTGGCCCAAGTCGCCAGTACATCGCCCAATAATGGATCCAATGGCGTTGCGGTTACGAGAGAAACGGTCTTTCGGTTTTCGGAACCGCTTGCGACGGATACCGTGCTATCGGCTGAAACGGTTGTCGCGACGTTTGGTGAGGAAGTATTTGGGACCCGAATGGAGCTATCGATGGATCGAAAGACTCTGTCGCTCTTTTACACGAGCAAACTGCCGGGCGGTTCCCGGATTAAGGTTACCTTGGATGGAGACCGTCTAACGGACGCGTTAGGGCGATCGGTGGACGCGGATGGGGATGGGGTGCCTGGTGGAAAGGCGGTGCTCGCATTCAATACGCTAAACATCTCGCCCATTGCGGGAACGGCAGTGGTCGGTCAGGTCTTAGCTTCCGAGTTAGGTGAGGAGAATGGTCAGCCGATCAACGTTCCGCTCGAGGGGGTAAGGGTGACCCTCGATGGCAAGGAGGATGAAGTGTTTGCGGTCACGGATGCCGAAGGGAATTTCAAACTGGAGCCGGTTCCCGGAGGAGAATTCTTTGTCCACATCGACGGTCGCACGGCTGTGGGAAGCCAGTATCCAACAGGAGACTACTACCCATTCGTGGGAAAGTCGTGGAAATCGGTAGCCGGATACGACGATATCCTTGCGGGTGGGACAGGAATGGTCTATCTGCCGCTGGTGAAAGCGGGCACTTTGAAAGCGGTTTCCGCGACTGAGGACACGGAAATCACTTTTATTGAGGAAGTGGTTCAGGAATTCCCTGAATTTGGTGGCGTTTCCGTCACCGTGCCAGCGAATTCACTTTTTAGTGACAATGGCATTCGAGGCGGGTCGGTGGGTATCGCTCCCGTACCGCCGGATCGACTGCCGGGTCAGCTCCCCGAGATGCTTCAATTTCCTTTAGTGATCACCGTGCAGACGAATGGCCCGGGCAATTTCGATGTACCTGCTCCGGTAAAATTCCCCAACTTGCCCGACCCCGTTACGGGCAAAATCTTGGCACCAGGCGACAAGACAGGCCTCTGGAGCTTCAATCACGACAGTGGCCGTTGGGAGGTGCAGGGATCGATGACGATTTCCGAAGATGGATTATACGCGGTTTCCGATCCGGGTGTGGGGATACGTGCCCCTGGGTGGCATGGCACCAATCCGGGTGGCGGCGGAGGCGGCGGTGGAGGGGGCCCGGAGGATGACGACAATCCCGATCCTGATCCTGATCCCGATCCTGATCCCGACCCCGATCCCGACCCCGATGATCCCTGCGAAAAGAAGCTACAAAAAGCGTTCAGCGCGGGTGCCCAGTGCGCGGGGTCGTTCATTACAGCGATACCTCGGTTGCGGATCAAGTATTGTGACGGGTGTCGCAGCCGCGGGTGCTGATTGTGCTATCGATCCTGATTCCTGTCTTAGCTCTTCCATTTCTCAAGCAGCGGGTACCATGCTCGGTTGTATCCCCGTCTATGGAGGAGCGGCAAGCATCGCGTACAACTGTCTGTATGGGGGAGGTACCGCCCTGAGCGAATATTACCTTTGCGACGATCCCTTTTCAGCTTCGGGTATGCCAGTAGTTGTACACGAGTCTTATTTGGCTAATAATCCCTTTCAAGTTGCGGCGGTACCGCTCCCTGACAATCCCTTCGAAGCACAGGCGGAATTGTGGGCTACTGCAGCGGAATTTTACACGGCGGTCTATGGCCTGTCAGAATGGACTTTCATGGACCCGGAAGAGTGGCCCATCGCAGAGGATTTTTTCAATTTGCTGCACACTTCGGCAAGCGAGTCCAGCGAAGAGGGTACTGGGATTTCCGTGGCAGAGCGCTTGGTGCTGTTGGAGTTGCCCACGCCTAGCAACATCACAGCCCAAATGGCAGAGATGACGGTGGATCGGATCGACCAAATGAATCGAGGTCTTTTGACTGATGAGGAGCTGGATCTGGACGCGATCACTTTCGCTATACTAAACCTAGTGGATGCCCTCATGGAAATTGAGGATCGAGGCTGGGAGACGACATGGTCAGGAATTATCGATACGCTTGAGGAGCTTGCGGCTGAACAAGACGCCGCCTTCGAGGGTGGCAGCTCTAGCAATAACTCAAATAGCGAAGAAGACGTGCTGGAGGTAGTGGCTTCTTCCCACGGACCCTACCGTCTGCAGCCGAATCTCTACTTTCGGGTTACGAATCTAAGCTCGATGTTCGAGCAGCGGGGTCGATTGAGTGCTAGCGGGGAGTTTGACGGTCTGTTTCTATCGCCTAATACGTTTTATAGAGTTGAATACGCCCACCCGGATACGAATCGCTATGCGATTACTTTCTTTAGGTCCGGTGGGCCGGGCACAACAATTAGAATTCCTCGGTCGGTTTTGATTTCCGATGATTCTGGCGATACCGATGGGGACGGTCTGCCAGACGTTAGCGAGTCGGTGATTGGCACATCGGTCGACGATCCAGATACCGACGATGATGGTGTGCCTGACGGAGCCGAATTGAGAGACGGGACCAATCCCTTGGACGGTCTCCCATTGGCGGCAGGAATACTGGCTTCAGTGGATACCGTGGGAAATGCGGTCGACATTGCAGTTATTGGTGACCTTGTCGCTTTGTCTAACAGTCTTGATGGAGTGGCGTTGATTGATGTATCCAACATTTTCGAGCCGGTGGTGATTAATCAGATCTCAATAGGGACGGCGGTGAAGTTGGTTGGCGGATCATTCAATCGACTTGTAGCAGTAGGGGTGGATAACAATTTGCGAATTTTGAATATCTCCAATCCGCAGGAATCCTTCGTGGAAAGGGTGATAGACAGTGGGTTTACTAACGTAAATAAAGTGGAAGCACTTGGCCGCTACGTCTACGTTGCGTATTCCAGCTTCAGGGTTCGGAAATTCGACATGATAACCGGAGAAATGATATGGGAGTGGTCGGACGCGGACGCGGCGGTTCAGGATATTTCTATCTCGCGGGGGAACGTGTACGCCCTCACAGGCACCTCCTTGAAGATCTTTCCCGATTCAAACGATACACCTGAAACCTTGGGATCGGTTCCGGTTGCAGGAGTTCAGGCCCCGCTGGAAGCCGGTAGAAAACTGTTTGTAGGTGGAGACTATGCCTATGTGGGCTATTTCACAGGGTATTCCGTCATAGACGTTAGCGATCCGACCGACCCCGTTATTGTGGGCGAGCCCCCTGCGACTCAACTGGCTATTCATGACCTCGTACTTGATGGAAATGGTCGGATGATTGCCACGACCAGCTTCGCTGGCACGAGTACCTTGAAAGCAACGGTTTACGATTCAAGTGATCCCACTGTAGTCGATGTCGCTTTGGTAGATTTCGAAACGCCTGGTACCCCTCGTTCGGTGTTGCTTCATCGGGGAGTCGCTCTTGTGACCGACGGCTCCGAAGGCCTTCAGATTATCAACTATGTGGGAGCGGACACGGGGGATGTGGCACCCGAGATCTCATTCGCGGGAGGCACGGGTTTCGATTTAAGTATGTCGGAGGCGGAGGCGGGACAGCTTACCTGGCTCGGGGTGGACGCTACCGATGACGTGCAAATCAGGAGTGTCGATCTACTCATAAACGGACAAAGAGTGTCACTGGATACTAGTTATCCCTATGAAGTTAATTTTCGAATTCCTTGGATATCGGATACGCAATCAAGCTTCACCATTCAAGCCGTTGCAGTGGATACGGGTGGCAATGCAACGTCCACTGAGGTTTTTGAGATCAATATTGTGGACACCTTGCCACCTAAGGCAGTGCATGCTGTCCCGACGCTAGGTGATCCGCATTTTGGTGGTGAGATACTAGAAATCCGTGTTCTTTTTGACGATCAGATCGATCCAGGCACTCTAACGGGAAACACTTTTGTGGTTGTGGAAGCAGGCGAGGATGGAGAGTTTGACACGGGTGATGATGTTTCGGTGACAGGCGATCTCAGTTTTGATCCAAGCACGCTCTTTGCGACATTGGACTTGCCGACTGCGCTTGAAAAGGGCGAATATCGAATTAGCGTTCTCGAGCCGATTAGTGACTTTTCGGGGAATATCCTAGAAGGTCCCATACATTTCACATTCGATATTTGGGATGAGAATCGCTGGATAGCCGAAGCTCAGAGCGGATCCTGGAGTACGGGGTCCAATTGGTCCGAAGGTCTGGTTCGGATACAGGATCGACTGATTATTGACGTGCCAGGAGTAGATGCGGTCACGACGATCGCGAATCAAAACTATGACATTCATCAATTGTATTCCGAAGAGCGCTTTGTGCTTCAGGGTAGGACTCTTAGCATTTCTGACGAGGCAATTTTAAACGGACGGTTCGAATGGAAGAACCAGACCACGATTACCGGACCAGGGATGACTTACGCCAATGCGGGTATGGAGATTTCAGGATCGAGCAACAAGTGGGTTCGGGGAAATCATACATTTGTTAACAATGGTGTTCTAGATTGGGTGGAAAGCAGTATAGGGGTGTACGATGAATCTGTCTTTTTAAATTCAGAGACAGGGACGATCGAGCTGTTGAATGATGTCGTAGCATCTACGGTCCATTCAAACGATGCCCCTTCGCAGTTCGTAAACGATGGAACGATCATCAAAAAGGGAGGGGCACTCTTCCAATTTCAATCAACGAGACTGGTGAATAATGGCACGATCGATATTGAGTCTGGGGAGTTTAGTTTTCAGGGCGCACGACACGATGGAGAGGGGCAGTACATCGTTAGGGATGGTGCTGTCATGCAATTTGTTTACCCAAATGGAGTTAGAACCGATATTGACGGGCCGGTTACCCTTCACGAAGGTGGGCTCATTAAATTGGCGTTTGGATGGGCTGAGTTCGGCGTGAATTCTTCTGTAGTTGGCGAAGGGGACGTCTTGGTTAGACGGAATGAATCGGGCTTGAACGGACCTTCACTTCTTGAAGTCTTTGGCGAATACGATGTGGGAAGCACTCGCATCGAAGATAGTTCGATAGCGAATTTTCATTTCCTGGCGAGAAGTGGGCACACTGAGCTTATTGACGGTTCCACGCTTGGAGGCGAAGGCGTGTTCGAAGCGACAAGTGATTTAGAATGGAATGGCGGCAATATGGACGGTGGTGGGGTAACGCGCGTATATGGAACCCTCGAGATCACTGGTGTGGCCCGGCCAATCGTAACAGACCGCAACATTGAAATCTACGGGGACGCAATTTGCAATCCGGGGCAACAAATGTGGTATAATGCAGGGGGCGAACAAGCGGCCAACGTGACCGTTATGGAAGGGGCTACGTGGACGCAGATTGACGATTTCAATGCGATCAGACGCGGCAATACCAGCAACAGCCTATTCTTAAACAAAGGTACCTTCATCAAGCAAGGCGATCTCGTAAGCAATATTCCACTACCCTTTGAGAATTCAGGTCTTGTTCGCATAGATGGCGGAAGTTTGCAATACGATGTGAACTATGTCCAGAAAGACGGTGAGACGAGGTTATCCGGCACGAATTTGGGACGAAAAGCGCTGAGCGCGGAGCCAGAGTTTGAAGGCGGATTAGTAACAGGTTCGGGCGCTATCAATTTGGGTGTCGCCGATGTCTTGAATATTGGGGCGATTTTCAGTCCTGGAAATGAGGAGTCTGCGGGAGTGATTAGCATCGATGGTGGATTTGATCAAAGTTCCGGTGGGACAATCGCGATCGATATTTTCGGCACGGCCCAAACCGAAGGAAACTGGGACCAGCTCGTAGTCGACCGATTCTTCACTCTAGACGGCACTTTGGAAGTGCGGTTGGCCGATGGGTTTATACCGGCGGTTGGCGAATCGTATCTGATCCTGGACGGCGAGAACACGCGAGTGGGTGAGTTTGCCTCGGTTTCAGGCTTGGATATCGCAGCGGACCGGAAGTTCGAGGTAGTCTACTCTGATCATGATGTGACTTTGACAGTCGTGGCGGTGCCTTGACAAGAAGGTAGGGTTTTCGATGTAGGGGCGTCGCTCGCGGCGACCGCGGAAGTGGCTGGAATTCTTTGCATCCTCGGACGCTGCAAGTGGTGCCCCTGCATGAAGCTCACCCTAGCCACTCTTGAAATTTCTCGGGTCCTTGCTCTAGGGATTCCCAGATTTCGTCAGCCAGTCCTCGGCTTTGGTCGTTGTGGATCGCGAGATCGGGGACCAGGATCACGCGAGCCCCCGAAGCCGCTGCGGCGTGGACCCCGTGAAGGGAGTCCTCAAAAGCCAGGCAGTCCTGCGGCTCCATGCCCATTTGTTCGGCTGCTGTAATGAAAATTTCAGGATGCGGCTTCCCATTCGTCACTTGGTCTCCGCTGACGATCGAATGGAAGTGGCAGACGAGGTCATGGTGTCCGAGTTTTTTTTGGGCGAGCGACTGTCGGGATGAAGTAGCGACACTTTGAGGAATCCCCTCGTTGGACAGCCATTCGATGCAGACGCGGGCCCCTTTTCGCAGGGGAACGCCACGGTCGATTTTCTGGTGATAGATCTCGTCGGAACGGGCGACGAGTTCAGGGACATCGACCCGGTCGCCGATTGCCTGGTGTAACGCTTTTCGAAAGCTCGGCTCGTTCATTCCGATGATCTTGCGAAACTCGACTTCGTCGATCTCTATTCTTAGTGATTGACAGGCTTGAAGCCACGATTCGTGCGAAAGTCGCTCGGTATCAAGCAAAAGGCCGTCCATATCCCAGATTACTGCTTTGAATCGCATCTTTGGAGTCGTTCAAGAAATTCGCAAAAGTGGCAACAGATATCGTGACTTACAGGAGGATTCCTA
>JAUHWE010000157.1 GCA_030424825.1 Verrucomicrobiia bacterium | reverse complement strand
ATTATCGAACTGCTTCACCGTACAGAGAAAAGAATTCTGACTCCAGGGGTAAGTGCGCCCCACTATGACACCATTCTCTACTGAATACTGATGGGAACCATTCATATGCACCCAACCATCTAGGGTTTTTCCATCGAAGAGCTCGATCCAATCCGCATCATCCCTCTCAGTCGTAACCAAATCCAGAGACTCAAAGTCCTCAGGTAGGGCAAAAGCGACAATAGAATCTCCAGAAGGGGTTCCGTTCTTTCCACCCCCTCCCGCAATAATGACCACGTACTGCCTTCCCTCTACTTGATAAATGGTTGGGGTAGCATATCCCCCCGCAGGAAGTGGATGCTCCCAAAGAACCTCTCCCCTATTCTTGCTAAAAGCGCGAATCTTCTCGTCAGCGGTTGCGGCGATGAACACTACACCTCCAGCGGTCGCAACCGCACCCCCATAGTTCATCGTACCCGTATTTCGTATACCTTTCTCCACCAGATGAGGATACTCGCCTAAGGGCACGCGCCACAGAATTTCACCGCGGGCCAGATCAATCGCATTGAGCGTCCCCCAAGGGGGTTTGATCAACGGCGTTTTCTCATCATCACGAAACATGAGGTAACCATCCGCCAAGAACAGTGATTCCACTCCCTCTTCATCCAGGCTCTCTTCAAAACCTTCATCACTGACTACATAGGCAGCTAAGTCATCAAGTTCTCTATCTGAGAATTGAGTAAAGGAAGGCATGAGTCCTCTCCCGTCCCGAATGGTCGCCCTCAGCTCCTCGATTGGCTTACCCAAGCTCTTCAAAGGAGGGAAAATGGGCGGCACCCCATTCCGGCCGACACCGTGACACGCTGTACAATTTTTCTGATACATTAGCTGACCCCGTTGGGCAGCGCTCAACTCCACGCCCTCTATCGGCTGAAGCACTTCCTTCAGCCGGTTGATTCCTGGCAGCTCGTGTGAATTCACGAACAGCGTGTTTGTGACCGGGTCAAAAGAGGCCCCCTGCCATTCCGTTCCACCCAGCGTTCCGGGCATCGATAACGTTCCCTGTTTGCTTGGCGGAGTGTAGAGGTATCCGGTTTTCAACGTTCGAAACTTTTCCAATGCTAGTGCCTTATATTCAGGCGTAATGTCTAGCAAATCCGCTTCGGTAATTTCCAAACGGTTCAATGGCGGCGGTCGCAAGGGAATTGGCTGCGTGGGATACGCTTGTTCACCCGGTATGTCTGATTCCGGCACGGGCATTTCGACAACAGGAAAAACCGGTTCCCCTGTATCCCGATCCAAAACAAAGGTCAGTCCCATTTTCGTCAACTGAACAACCACGTCCCGCTTTTTGCCTTTATCCGTCACGGTCGCCAACACCGGAGCCGAGGGATTGTCATAGTCCCAAAGATCATGATGCACCGTTTGAAAATGCCATTGTCGCTCTCCCGTCTCGGCGTCGAGCGCCAGCACGCAATTGCCAAACAAATTCATCCCGATGCGATTGCCACCGTAAAAATCGAAAGAAGGCGACCCCGTCGCGCAGAATACCCAGCCCCTTTCTTCATCGAGGGAAAAGCCTCCCCAAGGGTTGGCGCCTCCATAGGCAACGCCTTCTACCCACTCCCACGTATCGTATCCAAATTCCCCCTTTTCCGGTATCGTATGAAAGATCCACTTAAATGCTCCCGTTTTCGCGTCAAAAGCGCGAATGTCTCCCGGCGTCGACTCATAGCCTTCGGGAACGCGTGATCCGACAATAAGCGTATTCTTATAAATGATCCCCGGGCTCGTCACCTCGATCGACGCTTTACGATAGTCGATACGCAGATTCTTTCGCAGGTCGATATATCCGCCTTCCCCAAAGGAACTAATCGGAACACCCGTCTTCGCATCAAGCGCATAGACCCGGTTCTTTACGAAATGGAAAATGCGCTTGTCGTCACCCTCTTCCCAATAGACCACCCCACGAGTACGTCCTTTGAGATCCCGATTGCCTTCATTGTACGCGGAAGACTTGAAAAACCATTTTTCCTTTCCGGTCGCCGCATCCAAGGCGACCGCGTTCAGGCTAAAGGTGGAAAAGTACAGCACACCATCCACCATGATAGAATTGACCTGCATCGATGAACGTTCCGTCGCATCGCCCGTATGGTACTCCCAGACTTTCTCCAGATGATGTACATTGGCGGCATGGATCTGAGCAAGATTGCTGTACTGGTTGGCCGCGCTGTCTCCTCGATAGACGCGCCATTCAGTATCTGGATTGGCTTCTACAGAAAAACAAAAAACGAACCCCACGAAGCTAAGGAGGGTACAAAGCACTATTTTTATTGGGAGCGTATTACTAGGTAGAGTCATGTGAGGTTAAAAACGCGAGGTAAAGAAGCATTCGGTATCACACGAAAAAGCCAGAAACAGTCAAAACGTTAACAACGAACACACTCTTGTTTAGTATCGCCCCTTGCCTAAACGAAAACAAGTCGCTAGGTTTCTATCAACAAACAATATGAAAAGCCTCTGCTCAAGACAATCGGCCCCTCTGTTTTTGGGATTACTGCTCACCGCTTGTGCCAGCATAGGCCCACAGGACACCGAACAGTTCATTTTCCTGGATGAGTCGGAAACCCTGTTCGTGACATTCAGCCACAGCGCCAATCCGATTTACCAGGCCAGCGCCCCTGATATTGCAGACACGATGGAGAAAAACCGTTACGACGATTTTATGTACGTGATGGAAGAGCTGCTCTACCTGTACCAGCTTCCCATCCAGGTCCATGTTCTGGCGCGATGGGAAGAACCAGGCAGTGGACCTCTATTGGAAATCTACGCCCCTCGGTTCGAACAGGATCAAACGGGAGATTTGGTTGCCACAATCAGCGCAAAACTGTCCAAGTATGGCGAGCTGAATACTCTGGGGACTTACAGTCAACGCGACACCCCTCCGGTTGGCGGAAGTCGTCAACGAATGGATGATGCCTTCCGCGATGTAATCCGCAAGCCCCTGAGAGAGATGTTTGATGACCTACAGCATCATTTCCCCACCCCAGAGGAATCGGAAAGCATTCAGGCACCTCTGAATGAGCTTGGCCTTGAATAGAAGATTCAAGGATTGCTTTGAAGAGTCACCGATTCTTGGAATCTCGATCTACTTGGAGTCACACGAAGGACAAGCGCACGCCTTCCCGATCCATTCGCGCTTCTGACACAGAGCGATTCCTATAGGTGATGCGAAAAGGCGACGGCGCTTAACACCGTCGCCCGCCAAAAACCTCCCACGACAGGAATCCCCGCGTCGGAATTCTCACCTGCCAAGCGACTCTAAGTAACTCGCTACCGCTGCGGCATCCTTCGGATTCATGCGGAACTCCGGCATTGGGGGAAGCGGTGGCGGCAGCCCTCCTGGTCGCTCACCCGTTACCAAGAACCTAACCATAGTTTCACGCTTGTAGTGAGGCGGCAAGCCCGCCAAGTTTGGAGCGACGAGCGCCCACGGCATCGGGACGGTTGGAGCAATGTCCAACTGAGTGCCAACGAGGTGTCGATTCTCGATGAACTGGCCCTTTTCGTCCCGAGGCGAATGGCAATCAATGCACATCCCCACTTGGTGCACCAAATAGCGGCCGTGCTCGATCAGGTTAACATTCTTCCCCGCACGAATTTTACCCTCTTTGCCATGGCTGGCTGCGCTGAACGCAGCCACCAGCGCGATTACAATCAATATAGATTGCACAATACGCATATATGTATTCATAATTTACTTTTTATCGTTGTTTCAATTCGGAATGACGCCGCTGTTTTAAGCTAGCTGCCTTCCCTCCTGCTCCATCAAGTGGAGAATGAAATCGCCGATCTGGTCGATTGCCGCGTTGAGCAGCCCCGCTTTTCCTCCAAAGCGGCGAATGATGGTCCGCGTCGTAATCCAGGCACTCCAGAGCAATCTACTCGCATTGGGAAGAACCCTTTTCGTCATGATCGGGAGAGCCTCAGTGACAGTAATGGAGATGAATCCAGCAACCGGACCTAGTGATGCTGCTCAATATCCCGCAGCAGCAGAAACTCTCATTCCGGCTCCCACAAATCTCACAAGTATCTCCAATTTAATAATTTATATAGTACAAAACTAAGTTCAACTTTCATTATTCGTATCATTTCCTCCCTTACATTGATTATTTTTACGCATTTTCCAAACACGACAAAGTCTGCGGCAGACTAACTTCACCCCGTAAGACAGCTTAAATATTGGTCAAAACCTACGGTTTAGCTGCATCTCCAAACCAGTTGGCGCATCACAAGCTATACTCGAGGCGATTCGATAAGAGGAGGGAACCAATGTTAAACATAGCCAATCTAGGAACAAGGTTCTTTGTGTGGGTGATCGCAACGGCGATCATCCACATGGAGGCTCTCGGTGAAACCGCAAACCGCTTTAACGAAGACCACGGCATACTTGTAGTTGCCGAACCACGCCCAGGATTTCCACTGTCGCTCTGGAACGAAGGAATCGCCACAGGTCAGGCGACTCTGGCAGTCACCGTTGACGAGAATGGAACACTGGAAGACTGGCTGGTGATCGAAGCAACTCATACCAGCTTAGTCGCAGCGATTGAAGCGGTAGTCGAACAATGGGTTTTCGAACCGGCAGTCGTCGAGGGCACGACTATCCACGCCACGCAATGCCTGCCCCTTCTATTTGACACGAGCCAACTTCTAACAAGCGAAAGGATGTCTGAAAATCGCAACTTACGAGAGAACCACTACCTCGCGAAGCGATCACAATCTTTCCGGCGAAACCCGATAGACAATTCTTTGCGCTTCGCCAAACCATCCGCATTGGATCAGTATCCCGAACCTCTCGTGCGGCCACGCCCACTGCTGACTCAGGCTGCGCTAGAAGAATCGCGAGGAAGCCGAGCAAGTTTCAAGTTCTACATAGACACCTTTGGCAACGCACGGATGCCCACCCTTTTCAAACTGTATGGGAAGGTGGCGACCGAGGCGCTTTTAGCTTGGCAAGAAGCACTCAAGAGTTGGCGCTTCAAGCCTCTCACATCCAATGGCAAACCAGTTGTAGTCGAAGTCGTCCAGTCGTTCGAGTTTAGTCATCTTTATTCCAGTGATTAGACTGATACCGGCGATTCAGTAGTCTACAGAAACTTGGTCTCAAAAATCCGCATAGACGTGCTTACCAAATTTTGGCGCCATTCACCGGTGCGGAACGCTTCTAACTCGAGCTGTGTTTGTATCAATATTCTATATACTCTGTAGATTCTAACAAATCTCCATAAGGCTCGGCCTAAGTTCGGGCAGCGCGGCCCGCGAGAATCGACTAAAAGCCCTCGCCCCACACGCTTCAAATCGGGAGGCAACGCAGCTATTCCTGACTTGAAGATCGTCGCCATTTAATTTTGCGTAGGAGACGCTTAAGGTTTTCCCAGAGACCCGATTGTTTTCATTCCGATGATCCAGATTCAGTCAACTTTAGCAACGCGGCACCGGCTTCTCTTTTCAATACTCGCAATCCTGTTGGCATTGCTCGGCGCCTCGACTTCAGCTCAGCAATTCGAGAACCAGGAGGTGCTGTTCTTTGACGGCAGCGCCGCTTAAACCGGGACTCAATGGGGCGGCACCGTGATTTTGCCTCTGGAGACGAACACCTGGCGTTTCTGGTACCAGGATGTTTTTCATTCAGCCGTGTCACCCAATATCAATGTCACTCAATTAAAGGGTCAAACTCCGCAGATACTTGTCAAACAGCCGGAGAGTCCGTGACCGCCACAGGAAGTAGCGCTTTTCTGACAATCCCTCCCGGTGCTGGCGCTCAAGGGAACCTATACCGTTTCAGACGAATTGAGTAGTCATGGAAAACCAATCTAAACCAATGGAATTCGCCCCCCATATCACTCGCCGAAATTCACTAGATTGCTAAGTTCTACACTCCCATAAGTAACTCATTCAGTACGCCGAACTCCAACTGTCTAACAACCGATAGATTTCCAGTTGTCACTTCTCGCTATAGCGCCAAAACTAACTGGCACCTAACTTTAATTCACTGGCTATAAACGAACTCCTCGATGCTTCTCTCCAAATTAAGACGTAGTTTTCCACGCAAGGCCATTCAAGCCATCGCGACTTCGCTGACCTTATCACTCACCACGCCACTTTCGCAAGGAAGCCCTAAGGTTACCATTGAAGATTTCGGCGCCCCTCCCGACGCTGCCGACAACACTTCCATTCCTCGCAAAATCAATGACCTCGGCCAGGTATTGGGCGACTACTCTGCTCCCGGCGTTGGTGGCACCGCTTTTCTATGGCTGCCCGAACCGGCCTACGGCCTGGAAGCGGGCTTCCACAGCCCTTTTGATTTCATCCCAAATGCTATCAGTAACACAGGGTTGTTCGCGGGGATCCATGAAGGGGCCGCCATCGCCAATGTCGACGGTATCATCAGCCAGACTTATTTCAGCGGAAATTCATTCGACCAGTCCACCATTCAGGACATCAACGATTCCGGACACTATGTAGGCACTTACCGTGGCATTGATGAGGACGGTGGTTACTCCGGACTCGTCGGGGTCATTCAACGCGAGTCGCGAGACGTCCTTTTCAGTCCCCTCAACGAGCACCGAAACGTCGGGTTAGTCGCCATCAACGCCAATGGAAACGCCGCCGGCAATTATACAAACAGTTGGGGGGGAGTATTGCGCGGTTTCTTCTGGAACGGTCAGCCCACCATCCTCGACGGCGAAGGGGTCGATGAGTATAAGCATACCCATGCGCAGGACATAAATGACAGGGATGAAATTGTAGGTTCAATCAACCTGAACAACCCGGAAAATTTCATCTGGCTGCCGCAACCGGCATATGGACTGGGAACCGGCCTGCATGTCATTTTTTCGAACAACGCTTTCCAGGGGGGACCAACGCATATCAACAATCGAGGGCAGGTTTTGAATGCACGCATGCTCTGGGATCAGGGGGAGACCTACCTCCTGGAGGAACTGATGCCGGAAAACGAAACGCGCAGGGTGGAACTCGTCCATGACCTTAACAACAACGGCACCGCCATCGTGAGGTTTGACGATTCCAGCTACGGATTGATGACCATCGGACCGGTCGAACTGAAACTAACCGTGGATCCGGAAAAGCCCGGTTATGGAGTCGATGAAGACCTCGAACTTTCCATTCGCCTAACACACCCTGGCGGCGGACCGGTCACCTACGAGTTTGAAAACGGACTGCTTATGCAGGAACCCGAGCCTGAAGAAGGTGCAGAGCCGGTCATTACCTACGAGGAACCTGAACTGCCCGATCCCTTCACACTCTCAGAGGAGGATCCTCAGCGCATATTCACCATTCCGGCTAAAACGGGAAAACCTGGAGTCGCCCGCCTCATAACCCAGATAAAAGCGACTCCGGCAAATCTGGACCCCTACGAACTCGAAGCCGAAGTGACTTTGCTCGTAGATCCTTTGCAGGTCACCCTCCGAGCATTGCCGTTGATTGACGATGAACCCATCGTTAACATGGAACTCCTTGAAGGCGAGGAGGAGGGGGAGTTTATCGTCACCGACGAGGAGGGCAACGTCATCGAGCCCAAGGTCGAAGTCACGGTAACCAACCTGAGCGACGCGTCAATCAAGGCCCTGCTGCAAGGAATCGATCCTCGGGCCCGGGACAAGTCAGCCGTTGTCGGTCGCATAAATACACTGGGCGAGTTTCCGAGCGAGTTTAAGCTGAACGATGAGGACCTAGAAGGCATCATCGGGCCAGGCGAATCCCGTACGCTCGAAGTAGACCTGGACATTTTCGAGGACGGCCGGTTCGAGTTCGTGGCTACGGTCACGGGATTTTTCACCGACAATCCTGAAGCCTCCTTCGCCTCCATTCAACGAGGCGCCCCCATCGCCGTCGGAGAGCCGTATCCGGTCGAGCTGTAGATTGATTTCGTCCGCACACCCGTCATCACCAACCAGAACAACGGCGCCTTTTTCGTGCAGCCCGGTGGCTCGATCGAGATCATTGCCTCGGTCAACAATCTCACTAGCAACAGCACCCTGGAGTTTTACGGCATTCTGGCCAAAAAGGAATTAAACGCGCAGAGCGCTCACCTCACCAGCGAGTACGGCAGGGCCTATAACCCCGACCTTCCCTTCGTGCACGACCACGTTGTAGATGCCAACGCATCCGTAGTGCTAGGGGGCACAGTTCGCACGTCCGCGGATGGCGGCCCGCGGGGAACGGTGGAATGGCAGCCACTGGAGGATGCCAAGCTCATCGACGATGCGACCCAGGAGGAAACCGAACTTACGGAGGACGATATCCTGATCAAGAGCACGGCGGGCGGCTGGCTCGGAGACGAGCTGACCATGCGGGTCATCCAGGACCATTCCCGCCCCGAGGCCCCGGCTTCCCTTACCGGCCTGCAGCAAGTGGCCATCTATAGCCACGGGGCCATGATCGGGATGGGAGAATGGACCTACGACACCTTTGACGCCATTGGTGGTATCGGACGTCTAGCCGGTAGCATTTCCGCGGATCCGACCTTGTTGGCCAACGCCTGGGGCGAGGCTAGCCGGGCGGTTTGGGAGGCGGCACAACTGGTCGGCGAAACCTGGTCCGAAATGACCACTCAAGAAAAAGAGGAATTCG
>JAUHWE010000156.1 GCA_030424825.1 Verrucomicrobiia bacterium | reverse complement strand
GCTTCGCGAAGGCCGATCCTCCCTACCTTTAGCAATGCCCCGTAGCTTGGAGGGTGTTGAAAAAGGAGCTGAAACGTAGGGGCGTCGCTTGCGGCGTCCGCGTCATTGGAGTATTGAGTTGCGTGTGCGGTCGCCGCAAGCGACGCCCCTACAAGAAAACATCGCCTTGCCAAACTTTTTCAACACCCTCCTTGTTGCGGGGATCTTTATTGGCCTGCGCAAGGATGGTATTGGTCTTGAGGGTCCGTTTTCCTCTCCACGAGCATTCGACAACGAAACGCATCGGTTTGACGGCTTGTCTCGCGCGGAAACCTTCAGGGTTTCTCACCCTGTTGCGAAGGCGGCCAGGGTGTTTTAAGCCCCTTTGAAAGCGGGTAGGACGAGCTTGACATTCCGTTGTTCAAAGCCAATTTGGCGGGCACTTATCATACGGTTAACCCGTCTAAATTAACAAAGGCTCAACCCACTGTATTTTTACCTTTCTGTTCGTCTGCGGACGAATCTGCAGCAGGGCTTCCCTAGAGGGGGTGGCTTGCTTTTACTAATCGCTGATCAAATGATGGGGTGTCACAATTTTTGTGATACGTTTCTACGATATCAACATTAGCTATCTGTACTGCAAAAAATATCGCTAATAGTGACGGCTGTGCGAGAAGCCAGCACCGATAAATCTCCGGAATCGTTTCCTGAGAGTGTATTCGCTCGATAGAGTATATCTCTGAACCTGCGTTATCCTCTAGGGAGTAGAATGCAATAAACCTATCTCTAATAGGTAATTGGATACGAATTAATTCCATCCTACACGAGGATTCACCGGAATTCGAAAATTTACGACCCGCACTCGCGTTAGAAGTGCGAATATCAACGACTAAACCAAAATATAATTGATGAAAATGAAAACTACTTGGCTCGCGTTAGCTAGCCTTTTAATATCGGGTCTGTATCTGCAAGCCCAGGACGAGGAGGTTATTGAGCTGTCTCCTTTCGCGGTTCAAGCTTCAGACAATGAGGGCTATCGAGCCACGACAACATTGGCGGGATCCCGTGTCCGCTCCAATATTAAAGACTTGGGGGCGTCGATTTCAGTCGTCACTAAAGACTTTCTTGAGGATACCGGCGCCACCGATGGTGAATCGCTTTTGTCCTATGTGGGGAGTATGGAAGTGGGCGGAACTCAAGGCAACTTCTCAGATGTCAATCTGACGAACCAGAGTACCAACGATTCGCGGAACAATCCGCAGGGGGCGCAGCGTGTTCGCGGTCTCGTGAGCGCTACATTGACACGTGACTATTTTCAAACGGTTATTCCGTTTGATGGATACAACACGGAGCGCGTGACGATCAACCGAGGTCCCAATTCCATTTTGTTCGGCCTTGGTTCGCCGGGCGGAGTGATTAACAACTCACTGAGTCGGGCCTACATCGGCAGCGACAAGAGCGAAGTCTCTTTCCGGTTTGATCATCGTGGGGGACATCGGGCTACGTTCGATTTCAATCGCACATTGATAGAGGATCGGCTCGCTATTCGGGTTGCCGGGATGGATGAAGAAACCAAGTACAAGCAAGAGCCCGCGGTAGAAGAAGACCGCCGGTTTTATCTCGCCTGGGATTCGACGCTTTTCAAGAACGAGAATTCCAATTTCCTGGGACGCACCTCCTTTCGCGGTAGCATAGAAAACGGCGAGATCTTCCGAAACCCACCTGATGTCGTTCCGCCGACGGATGGTTTTTCTTCGTGGTTTGAGGGCATTGGCACTCAGGAACAGTTGAACGCGATGTTGGCGGTTCCAGGAGTCGATTTCAGCAACATTGGCAATGGAGCCGTTACTGAAGCTCAGGTGAGAGCAGCGGTGTCAGCCGGACTCGCAACGGTGCCCGAAGGAATGACGTTAGACGAGTTCGCAGCGGTCGAGGGACAGTTTATTCCCAGATCGACCTACAACCGTTTTACGGACGAAGGGGGGACCACGACTCAAGGCTTTGCCCCTTACTTCCTCTACCCAGCGATCAACTATAACAGTGCTGATGGCACAGCAGGTCCCGGATGGGCCGATCCTGCTCTGGCAGGGGTTCAGGGGATTATGGGTCGCTGGCGCCCCAATGGCTTCGCTACCCAAGATAATCGTTGGTCGAATTCGGCACAGCCGGACACGGGATTCACCGTTGCTTCGATCCAGAATCGCAACATATTCGATTACCACAACAACCTGTTTCAAGGTACTACGAATGAGGTGACGACCGATTTTGATATGTACCAAGCGATCTTCGAACAGGAGTTTTTCAATGGCAAAGCGGGTATCGAACTTGCCTTCGACCGACAAGAACGGGAGCAGAATCGATTCAACGCGTTTTCTTCGGGAAGCAGCAAAACGATTTACGTGGACATTTCTGAGTATCACGCTCCTGGAGATGAGAATTTCGACGGAGTCGCGGACCGTCTTCCCAATGAAAACCTAGGGCGTCTCGCCGTCCGTTGGGATGACAATAGCGTAACCAAAGATATCGACGAACAAGACACCTTGAGAGCGACTGTATTTGGCACCTTTGATTTCAAAGATGTCATGAACAACGACCGCTGGGGAGGGATTTTGGGATCTCACACGCTTACCGGGCTTTATGAGGACCGGACGAACGACAGCCGTGATCGCCAGACTCGAGGATCCTGGTGGGCGGATACCGGAAAATACCCAGGACATGGGCACATATCCAATGGGCGCAATGACAACTTCCGCCGCATTGTGAAGAGCCAGGTCTACATGAGCGATAATTTGAGCAATCTGACCAGTGCAGATCAAGTTCGAGTCGATGGGATTATCACCGCGCCGTTTCCGCAAATCGGAGACGAGTATGGAATTTGGTACTTCGACAATGGGCCAGACGATACCGGAGTCATCAACACTTGGCGAATCATTGAAAACCTTCAGAGCGCGAACGTGAGCCGGAGGGAATTGACCTCGGAAGCCTTCAGCCTGCAGAGCCGGTTTTTTGGCGGCAACCTTGTGGGCATGTGGGCTCGCCGTACGGATGAGCAGAAGGCCTACCAGCGCATCCAGGAAACGACTGATTATGGCGACCCCGACGCAGTGGATTCCATGGGTAATGCAATCATTCCACTGCGTCTCGATTTGCCAGGTGACACCGAGTTCGATGGCAATTTCAATGAAAGACTGCTCTTTCTTGAGTCGGATCCGGCCAGTGTAGACAAGGATTCTACAACGACCTGGAGTGTGGTAGCGAACTATCCTGAAAACTGGCTCGGCGAGCTGCCTTGGGGCATGGATTTGAGCGCTCACTATTATGAAGCGGAAAGCTTCCAGCCAGCGGGTATTTCCAATAATGTTCTCAATCAGCCACTAGCTAGCCCATTCGGGGAAACTCGGGAGCACGGGGTGACTATGAGCTTGTTCGACGGTCGGCTCTCAATTCGCTACAACGAGTTCAAGACGGTCAACGCAAACGCTCGTACCAATCTCGGCGGCCAGCTTGGCGAAATCGTTGGCCGAGTTAACTTCTACCTTACCCGTATCGCAGATGCGGAAGACAGTGGACTGCCGCTCTTCCCCAGTGCTGCAGATGCCTTGCTGACGACCGAGACGAATCCGAGCAACCGCGACCGCCTAACTGGAACCGACGCGGATTTGATCGGCGTCAGCACCTACGACGAGTACTACGAGCGGTTGATGGAGATCCTACCTCCTGATGTACGAGACATCTACGATTTCAGGGTTAACAAGACCTTCGACTCGAACGGAGTGCTTCAGGACGTGAACATCGAGAGCAACCCCATACGCGGATTGAACTCGACCCTCGACTTCGTGGCGGAAGGTAAGGAAATCGATATTGTTGGACGTGTCACAGATAACATCACCTTATCGCTCAATATCGCAGAGCAGGAAACAGTGACTTCGAATACCGGTCCCGTCGCCATTCCACTTGCTTTGGAAATTATTCAGCGCATCAAGGACTTGGGCTTATACGACATCCGCGACTCGCCTTTCCAAGTGGAGACGGGCGCAATCGGTGCTTCTCGCTATGAAGCGGTTCTTCGCACGCTCCGCGTGGAAAAGGCTAAGGACAACACGGTCTCTCCCGAGCAGCGTAAGTGGCGCATCAATTTGGTCAGCCGCTACGATTTCAACGACGGGAAGTTCAAGGGGCTGAGCGTCGGTGGCGGGCTGCGTTACCAGGACGAAGTCGCAGTGGGGTATCCCAATGTATTCGACGAGTTCGGAAATGCGGTTCCTGACATTAGCAATCCATGGCTCGGCCCGGATGAGCTGAACGGCGATGCCTTTCTGCGTTACGGTCGGCCCATCGCCAACGGCAAAATCGATTGGAGTGTGCAGTTCAATGCGAGAAATCTGTACCGAAAGAATGGTGACGACGACATTCCTGTAACCATCAATCCCGATGGAGCCGTTGCGCTCATTCGCATCCCGAACGAGCGTCAGTTTTTCCTGACGAATACGTTTAAGTTCTAATAGAGATATTTTCTAGATTTTCGAGACCCTCGCTTAGCCGCGAGGGTCTTTTTTTTGGATACGATATTCAGGTTTTCGAGGAAGTAGCGCTTTTGCGCTGCTTACGAGGTCGAAACTGACCAGTCATTTTTAGATTGCGGGATAAAACCCGCTTTTACGATTGGCACTTAACATAGGCGCGATTCGTCCCTATCAAATTCCTGAATTCAGTGAAAACTGTGGCAGATAGCCCTTCTGTCCGCACTCGTGGGCAGAAAGCCGGACGCGATCTCGCTTGCAATCGCTCAGGGCGTGGTAGAATCGGGAATACTTCTTTCCTTGAAACCTTTCTGGCCCGTCGGCCTCTCCTTTGATTGGATTATTAGATGAACACGGATGAGTCACATCTCTCACCCAAGAGAGCCTGGCCGCTTTGGTCGATTCTGCTGTTGCTTGCGATAGGGGTCCCGAGCCCGTACGCGGCTCCCAGTGGGGAGACGTTTTTCCAGATCACTTCCCCAGTTGAGCTCTCCCGATTGGCCAATGAATGGGAGCCTCAACAGGCGTTGATTCTCAGTATTTCCTTTCCGGAGGCAATGGAGGATCTAGAGATCGCTCGAAATTTCGTTAACGTGCTGGACGCGGCTCACTCCTATTTGGACATCTATGTTTTCTGCGATCAGGAGAAACACCAGGAGTATGCTCATTTTCTGTCGTTGATCAATCATCACCCGAGAGTGGAGGCGATTCTAGAAAAGACCCACTTCATCGATTCTCGGTCGCTTTTGCGTTGGGCACGCGACTTTGGTCCCATATTTGGATTTGGGACTGACGATCAGCTGGTGACCATCGATATGGTCTTTCGCGACCCGATGAAGGCTCTCGAGGAAGCCGCATTGCAGATCGATGAACCGCTCGATCCGCTACGGGACTTTTTCAATCTGCATGGAGACGCGATGCCTGGGGAAGTTGCGGCGATGCTGGATTCAGAATACGGGATTCCGGTGGATATCGTACGCCCTCCCGTGTCGATGGATGGGGGTGATTTAATCAGCGATGGTCGTGGCAATATTTTCGTATCCAGACAAACGCTGGTTCGCAACGGCGGGAACCGAACCGAGCTAGAAAGCGTGTTCCGTCGTTATTTTGGAGCCAAACAACTGCATATACTGGAAGCGCTCCCAGGCAGAACGATTCCTCACCTCGATATGATCGTGAAATTTCTGGATCACGAAACCATCGTGTTACCGGATTTCAAGAATTCGCAGGGTGGGCCAATCAATCCTTATCATGCCGCACTGATGCGGAATACCCATTCGGTCATCGAGAAAAACGAAAAGTATCTGCGTAAACATTTTCCCAGTCATCAGTTCCTCAAAATGCCGATGCCTCCCATCCTTTTCAAAAGTAGGAACGAAATAGTGGCCGAGGCCAAACAGTCCTTTGTCAAGGCGGTTGCCTTGGACCGGGGAATCGTTGCGGCGGAGAAGATCAATCGGCTTACAGATGCGCAACTGGTGGAGCTCGAGAAAACGGTATTAACGACAATTCGAAGGGAAATGCCTGCGGCGGATTTCAGTACCCCCGAATCGTTCGACGGGGTTTTGCGCCACTATGGTCAACTGCCGCTCGACGCGTTTGTCGACCGTTATTCGGAACCGGCGACTCGTTATCGATCATACATCAACAGTGTCTTTCTTCACACGAAGGAGGGCAAGCAGGGATTCCTCGTACCGAGGTTCACTTCATCGAATGCGGGTGAAAGCGACCTGCTCAAAAAATGGGAAATAGAAGTCGAGAACGTTTATCGTACTGCGTGGCCGGAGGCGAAGATCCATTGGATCAATTGTGATTCCATGGTTTCGGACTTTGGATTTCTGCACTGCTCGACCCTTACGGTGCCGCTTCTGGAAACGGATTGATTCCAGGTAGCGGGTGATCTCCGAGCACCCATTTGAGGATCCATCATGTGGGTGCTCGGAGATCGCCCGCGACCTTTGAAGCCTCAGCACCCTTTTTGCGGCTAAAGAATATCGAACCTCCTTATCCAGGTCGGGCGAAACGCTTGCGATAGATTCGGGGAGATTCGCCGATGGAATTGCTGAAGAATCGGGAGAAGGCGGAGAGGGTCGTAAAGCCCAGCTCGAAGGCAATGTCGGTCAGGCTTAGATTCGGATTTTGGAGGTAGAGGATGGCTTGGTGAGCCCGGTAGTTTTTGAGGTAGGCGCCCAGGCTGATGTTGAAGTGCTGGCGAAAGTGGGCCCGGAGATTGCTTTCGGACATGTGCAAGGCGCGAGCGATGTCGGAAACGCTCTGGAGAGAATCGGGATTTCTGGTTAGAAATTCCTGTATTGAATTTATCAATTCAGTGGATGCTCGTCCGGCGTATGTTCGCTGAGAGATGGCCACTTTCGGGCCGCCTTGGAGGTTCTCGCGAAGGTGGTTGATGAGGGCGGCGGATTTCAATATGAGGCGTCGATTGGTCCGTGGCGTGTCTGGCTGGTTGTAGTCCTCGATCATCAGGTTGAGCTGCTCGATTGCCTCGGGGTCTAAATTGATGATACGGTTTCGGAAGGATTCCATGACCACCGGATTTTGAAGCTCGAAAGTGAGAATCAGCCAAACTATGTTTTGCTCGGAGATTTCAGAGTAATAGTGGAATTGGTAGGGGAAGATGATAAACCCTTGATCGGGGCGAATCCGCCATTGAATCCCATCTACGGTAACGCTCCCTTCCGTCATCAGATTGAAGATGAGAACGAACCGATGATGGGGGTAAGCGTCGAAACTCCGGCGTTGCAGTTCCCAGGAAGTCCGTCGGGAAAAGAGGATGATGTTGCTGGGAATACAGATATCAGCGGACGACCGGCCGTTGAAATAGTCATCCGGTGGTCCCAGATCGAGAGTGTTTTGTATTAATGGGAGGCGCATTTTGACAGAACTGCAAAGTATTGAGCAATTAATGGAAAGTTTTTGCTATGTGAACAATGCTATTGTATCTCACTAATCTAAAATATGGCTCGAGAAGAAGAACAATTTGAGCGAATCCCCACGCATATTTGTCGCGATTCGGAAGAGGCGGCCTCAACCGTTGCTGGTGAAATTGCGGCATTGATCCAGGAGCGTGCGAAAGAGGGTCGCAATGTAGTGCTAGGCTTGGCGACAGGTTCCACACCTCTACCTGTTTACCGTGAATTGGTGAGGCTCCACAAGGAGGAGGGGTTGAGCTTTCGCAATGTTGTCACTTTCAACTTGGACGAGTATTTCGGATTGTCCGACGATCACCCGGAGAGTTACCACCAGTTTATGTGGGAACGGCTGTTCAGGCATGTAGACATCCCGAAGGACAACGTGCATGTGCCCTTGGGGACATTGCCCCGGTCAGAGGTTTACGCATACTGCAAATCCTACGAGAAGGCGATTGAGGAAGCCGGCGGGCTGGACTACCAGATCTTGGGAATCGGGCGGACGGGCCATATCGGATTCAATGAACCGGGCTCGACCCGGGATTCGATTACTCGGCTGGTTACGCTGGACTCACTGACTCGATTGGATGCGGCGAGAGATTTCCTCGGAGAGGCGAATGTTCCGCTGTACGCGATCACCATGGGAGTGGGGACGATTCTGAAAGCGCGCAAGCTGGTATTGATGGCCTGGGGACAGTCGAAAGCGTCCGTGGTCCAGGCGGCAGTGGAAGGCAAGCCCAACGAGAATTTGCCGGCCAGCCTTTTGCAGGGGCACCCGGATGTGAGGTTTTTCGTCGACGGAACGGCGGCGGAAGAACTCATTCGTATAAAACTGCCATGGCTGGTGGGGCCGGTAGAGTGGGATCCGCGGACCATTCGCAAAGCCGTACTTTGGCTTTCAAATACTGCCAAGAAGCCTATTTTAAAACTTCAGGAGTCCGATTACAACGAAAACGGGCTCGGAGATCTTTTGATACACTCTGGCCCGGCTTACGATTTAAATATAATCGTTTTCAACCAGACGCAGCATACGATTACTGGTTGGCCCGGCGGGAAGCCTAATGCGGACGATAGCCACAGGCCGGAGCGGGCAAAGCCTTTCCCCAAGCGAGTGCTGGTTCTGAGCGCGGAGCCTCACGAAGATATCCTTTGCATGGGAGGGACGGTCCATCGGCTCAAGGATCAAGGGTCGCATGTGACATTGGCCTACATGACTTCG
>JAUHWE010000155.1 GCA_030424825.1 Verrucomicrobiia bacterium | reverse complement strand
CAGCTGGGCTACAGGATGGGTGGTTCCTCTGCTGTTCCGATTAGACCAGGCCATACTCGACGGCATTCTCGGCGGTTCTCCCGCATAATCGCCGGTCGTTCCCGCACGGCAGGCGTACTCCCACTGCGCTTCGGTGGGAAGCGTATATTCATAGCCCTCGGGAAGGCGATTTGCCGCTCGTTCACGCTGGGTTAGGTTCTCGCAAAATTTTATGCTATCGTCCCAGGAAACATTTTCCACCGGCGCCTGCGGACCCACTTCCTTAAAATGACTCGGATTCTCGCCCATGATCGCTTCATACTGAGCTTGGGTGACCTCGGTCTTACCCAGCCAAAACCGGTGCATCAACTGGACCTCCGTTTGCGGGCCTTCGGCAACGTCGCGAAACGCTTCTCCCACGGGGCTTCCCATCGTGAAACTCCCAGCTTCGACGTAAATCATTTCCAGCTCAATGTCGGATATTACAAAGGGCTCTCCGCCCGGGCCTTGCCCCAATACGAACGTATCCAAAAACAAGAATAGTACGAAAGCTCTAAACATCGCCGAGAAGGATAACCATTTGTGGCCTTGAAATGTCAATCGGCATCGATCTCCAAGCATAACGTAGAACGAACAAGGTCAGAGACGGAGACGCTTCTCCCGCAAAGAATTACCTATTGGATCGGAACAAATGAATTCAGCTACAAGCGGTTCCTGCACGCAAGGCGTACAGATAAACTGCCGTTCCAGATTATTCACGATTCAAGACAGAATAACCGAGGATCCATTTTATATATCAACTATCCCAAAACCGCTCTCAGCACCGCCAAGATGGATTTCGGGATAGGTTCTAGTTATTGCAGTCCCGCTGGACTTTTGCTGGTTGGATCCGCGCAATCCGAGAATCTCAGATTGAGAGCATCCAACCCGCAAAAGAACAGCGGGAAAACTGATGACATGGAATGGCTTTCCCTAATGGAATCTTCGCCAAGCCAAATGAGCTTAGAACTTAAACGTATTGCTCAAGTAGATTTCCCTCGGAAGAGGATTCCTGAAAATAGCCACTTGCCCATCAGGATTGGTAACCACTGGGATATTTCCATCATCGCCAAACGCGTTTCTAATATTCAACTGAATCTTCCAGTCCACTTTGTCATCAAGGATTTTTCTTCCGTAACTCGCCCAAAGATCCCCATTGAGTTCATCTGGACCATAAAACGGAGAGCTGAGTTCCGGGACCGGAAGCCCCAGTTCATTTTGCACCAGTGGATAACCGGTAGCCACCTCACTTTGCCAGCGAACTGCCCCACCAATTCCTACGCCGGATAGCAGACCGTCATCAAAAAGGTAGTTGGTTCCCACATTCACTCGCCACTCCCTAAGCTCCAGCGAAACGGTTCCTTCTTGCAGGGTTCCACCCAACAGAGGAATGAACATATTGTTATTGTAGCGATCCGTAAACGTGATGACCTCGCCCAATTGTGGCGTATCAAACAGATCCTTTAGATTAGAAGCTCGAAGATTCTCTCCAATGGTGTTGGCAAGCGCTAGTTGTTCCGAAGCGATATTGGATTGAATGGTTTCCTGCTGAGCCACATTCGCGAACAAACGCCAGTTATCGGTCAAGTTGCCAACAATATCGACTTCGAAGCCTTCGGATACGAAAGACCGAGTCGGTGTCGGATCCCCCGCAATAAGATCCCGGTCATCAACGGCGTTTTCATTTTCAAAACGGAAGTTATAAACGGATTGAACCTCCGCTGGAACGAGTCCGATAATTTCGTTATACACCTCTTCATGTGATGAATAGAGTCCTACATATTCAGGGCCGGATACAGCGAGCGCTTCGTCAATAGTCAAACCAGCAGACGCGGATTGTCCCCAACGTCTCAGGAATTCACTGACAATGAACTGAGGATTCCGAGAGAGTCCACCAAGGTCAGCAGAGTCATTGTCGATACGAGTGGTGTACCAATTGAAACGAGCGGAAATTTTGTTTTCCAACGCCCCCACGGTAAATCCGTACTCTTCTGTTGAACCACTGGGTGAGGGTAAGGGATCCCCGAGTATCGTGACGCGCAAACCAACCGGATTAAAATTTTCCGACTGATTATAATGGGCGCTAAAATCCATTCCGAAGGGAAGTTCGATATGCTTGGGTAGGTGCCCGACCAGACTCCAGGTAAACGTGTTCCCGGTTTCTGGGTCCAGAGGATTACCCAACCGAAGGTTCGTCTCAGCATCAAAATCGCCACTGGGCAGGTATTCCGTAGCCGCCCGAGGGGTGTTGGTTTGCTTGTCCGTTCTCCAACCCACTAGCCCAACGATGTTGTCACTGAAAAGATAACTTTGCAGGCTGACGATCTCTGTATCCACAGTTCGACGATTCAGGTCGCCACCGGAAACACTATTGCGAAGCTCCATATCTCCTATAAAATGTTCATCGGTCGCCCGATTGTAGGTCCACATTCTATATGTATCTCCCGCTTTGGGAATAGGAATATTCATTGTTTCGGTCAACTTCACATCATCGAATGACTGCATAGAAGGATCGAGTAGAGAAGGCCCGAAATAAACCTGTGTCCTCTGTTGCAAACGAGTATTCAATATGCCCGATCCTGAGCCTACGGAAAATCCGCCGAAATGGTAATCATTACTTATGAGGTCAACATCCGGCGAATACCAGTAAGCTTTGATATCCTTGCTCTTCACATCTCTGTCTTGCGAGCTGAGTACGCCGGTAATTATGTGACGCCCCAACCAACCGAACCGTTCGTTCTCGGTATAATCCAATTCATAGAAGGCAGTAGCCCGGATGGTTTCCCGTTCGGTCAGACCTTCGGCCCAACCAGCGACGTTCCTTCCCGCCCCTTCGCCAATTGTCATCACCATTCTCCCTACATTGGGATTAGGCTCGTCCGTGGACAAATACTCGTGAACATCAATGCCAACATCCCCAAAGCCCGTCTGCACATTGCCTCCCCCTGCAAACGGTAGTCGGCTAAATGTAGAGTAGGATTGTGAATCATAGGCCAGTTCGATACCGGCCCGGTTCTCGAAAAAGGACTGCTCTAAGACAAAGTTTTGCGAATCAAATTCATGCTCCACTCGATTGGTCGTTCCTGCCAATAACAAATTCCGGTTATCAAAAACACTGGTAGGCAACGATGATGTTCTAAATCCTGGAAGGTAAGGCTCCTGCGCATAGGAACGGGTAATGAAGTAATCCCATGTCTGACGCGGACGGCCTCCAAAACCATAAAGCGTACGCGACAACCCGCCATTAAACTCCGTGCCTTGAATCTGCGGTCCTGGTCCGCTCGCATCCGGATAGTAAAGGGACATTTGAATGAAATAGGGGACACCCACTGCGCCTTTAACAGAGTTGACGGACACCCCACGCGGATCTCCGTTTTCGTCTAAACCGCGTCCATCCACGGTAAATTTAGGTACAAAACTGCCGTCGGTCACCCAATCCTCAAACGGCGTTCCAGTAATCTCCTGGATTGCGGGATCCGGTGTTGAGAACCAACTTGAGATCCCATCTCCTGGAGGAATAATATTCGGTGGTGTGCCCTCGGTAGACCCATCTTCAAAATTCGCGCGAAACGTAGTCGACCCAAGAAAATCTGAATTCTCGTTTTTAAGTAAGACCGAGTTCAGAGCGACGTACAAGCGCTGCTCTTCTTCATAGGCAGGTCGCTGTTGGTACTTGGTATCCTCGTTCAGCGCGGCAAAGCGAATGCCCAGTCGCCCATCAACCAAGACCTTGTTGTAGTTGATTGTCTCGCGATGACTTCCCCGCTCTCCAATACGGACGCCAATCTCGCCGAAATCAGTGGATACAGAGGCTCGACTCGAACTACTGTCGATCACCCCTCCAGCACTCCCGATGCCAAAGAGCAAAGAGTTTGGCCCACGATTGATCGTCAAACGGTCCGTGTTGTAACTATCGAATGCAATATCGGTTTCAAAATAATTCCGTGTCAACTGGGCGGTCGCCAGACCCCTGACACGCTGACCTTGCTGCGGATTTATGCGTACCGCGTCTTGCTCGGCACGCTGGCTTCCTATTCCGTTGTTGCCTCCCGCAAAATTTCCAAGCGGCCCTCCTACTTCCGTACCCAGACCATAGGATAGAATGCTCTGGGCGTCGGTGGCGCCGGTATCGTCAAACATTTCCTGGGTCATGATCGATACCGCTGCCCCCACGTCTCTGAGGTTGGTTTTCAATCGCGTGCCAGCTAGCGTAGTCGTGGCCCGGTAACCCGTGTCCTCGGACGCATCCACGGTAAAGGGACTAAGTTCGTAGACTTCCGTATCACCGCTGTCGTTCTGGGCGTCAAGATTTGGGGCGACCGCAACGGCAAGCCCGAGCAGCCCTTTTAACAGGCCAACTTTCTTTGGTTTAATTTCATTCATTGGTGTAGTTGCTTTGGAGTTATCGATTACACCATTGTTGCCCGCTTCCTCCACTTCGGCCTCGCCATCCAACAGGGCATAGGCCCCATTTGTAACGGCTTGGACAATACGTAGATTCGTACCTTCGAGCATTAGCTCCAAAGCCGCTAGCGGCGAATATTCGCCACGAACGGCTCTGGTGGTAACCCCATCCACTACAACATCCGAGAACAGGATCTGAATCTTGCCCTGATGAGCGGCGCTCCTTAAGGTCTCGATCGCCCTTCCCTCTGGAAGGTCGAAACTTAAAAGCGGCTCCTTCGCGGCATTCAAATTCCCCCAACTGCCAACGAGCAACCAGAAGAGAAACCCCATCCAGGATGCGTTTCCCCACCAATTTGAATACTGGAGTTTTGGAGAGGTAATGGGTTGTAGTGATTTTCACGGGAACAACGGTTAGTTGCTCCCAAAACGTTTAGACGAACGGTATCCCTTAAATTTTTATTTGATAATCTGTCTTAGTCTTAAAACCAGTTTTAGCAACAATGGACTTCTAACGTTTGGATTCACGCGCTAGTTCGAAGAAAAGGATAGCTCTAGAGAACCATCCGGCGTGTTCGACACCTTCACTCCTTCAGACAACACCAGCAAATCTATAAAATCCTCAAGATTGTCTGCCTTGATTGCCACGGTCATGCGCAGCTGCTTTAGCTCCTCATCCGCAACGACTACTTCCCGACCACCCGCGCGCCTGAACTCGAGGAGTATTTCCTCCAGCGGGGCGGATACCATATCGATTATCTGGTTCTTCCAAACTAGACGCTCCGAAAGCTCGCTAACGGTAACCGCTTCTATTCTCGGCGCGAACACCTCGGCCGACACATCCTGGACAACCTTTTGGCCGGCGACTATCTCAGCGGCAAACACCTCTTCCATCCCCAAAAGAGAGCCCCTTGCCCGCGACTCATCTACCTTTACGCGTCCTTCAGTCACGAATACCTCCCATGCGTCCGAATCCTGCTTCACGGAAAAAACCGTCCCTAGGGCAGTCACCCGACCCACCTCGGAATGGACGACAAACGGACGGCTCGGGTCGTGAGCCACTGAAAATTGAGATTCGCCTCGAACGAACTCGATATTCCGCTCACGGTCCGAATAGACGACTTTCACTTCGCTGTCTGGAAAAAGATAGAAGGACGACCCATCTTCCAGAAAATGCTTTTCGTAATTCTCTGACTGATACACGACCTCTACCGCGTTATTCAAATCGCTCGAGACGGAATGGTTAAGGGAATAGACCCACAGTCCCAGCATCAGCATCGCGGCCATCCCCCCATAAAGCATGAAGTACCTCCAGCCCCGCTTCTCTCTAGACTCGAAGAGATCCGGGTTGGGCGGGTCGCTGTAGGCGGGCTTCCAGTCATCCATCACGTCAAAGCTAGCCCAAACGACCTGTTGCTCAAAGTAGCAAGCCTCGTTGCCCGCGTCTTCGGCTAGCCACGCATCGAATGCGACCTGCTCCGGCTCGGTCAATCCGCGCTCATGACGAGCGATCCATTTCGAGGCTTGCTCGATTTGTTTTCGGCTAAATGCCATATTCTCTTCCCCACCCATCATTGATTGACCTCGTCTTGAAGCTTTAAAAAGGCTACCCGGCAACGCTTAATCCCGATCGAAATCTGGGCTTCAACGGTTTTAACGGATATGTTTAGTTCGGAGGCGATCTGCCTCAACGGCATTCCGTAAATCTTGCGGAGCGTGAAAATCCGCCGACACTTTTTCGGGAGCGACTGAATCGCGGTCGCAAGGATCTCATACTCCTCCCTCGCGATAATGCTGTCGGGAACCCCCTTTTTCTGGTCCCAAACTCCATGGCTATCCAAGTCGCCGAGCGGTTCGAAACGGACGAGTTTGCCCCTTCTCAGAAAGTCGATGCACAGGTTTCTGGCGATCGCGAACAGAAAGGGTTTCGGATTGGCCAAATGCTTGCTTCGGTGACGCTTCACCGTTCGGATGTAAGCCTCTTGGATGTGGTCCTCATAGTCCGTTATAGTGGGGAAACGAGTCGACAACCAAGCTCTCAACATGGGCTCGTGAGGGTAGAGTTCCCTCAGGAACCAGTCATTCTCTTGTCGATTGAACTGGGGCAGTTTTAACGCGTCGGCCATATCGGGGTGCCTTTGTAGTCTGGGATCTGAATTCGAGGCTTCATCGTACAGTATGCAGGAAAAGCCGTACCGCCAGCTAGAAAACCAGCAGAACGGCACTCTCCCTTAAGCAACCTAAACGAACAACACCGGCCCCTCCCCTAAAAAAAATCCCGATCCGCCCATTTTTACATTTTCCGCTCCTAGCAAAGCTGAATAGGCACAAACTTGGGCAAATCAGTCCTTTCGTCACAATCCACTGAATGCTGCCATCGCAGGAAACTCTGATTATCGAGCGCTCTAGACAAGCACCCTGAAGCTGCCGATGCCGCATGCTCGGCCGCTTTATGAGTCGCGGAAACTCGCATTTCAGTTTCCCTCAACGACTAGGTCGGACCATCGCGCCCATCCTGACATTTCCCCTGTACCCTAGGTCTACTTTGCTAAAGGGACGAAGGTAGGGCCACGCCCTCCGGGCGTGCCGCACAAGCAGATCATAAAAACGCGGCACGCCCGGAGGTCGTGGCCGTAGCTTTAACGAAGGATTGAGGGCGTTGTCCTACCAAATTACAATCGTTCGAAATATTACAAAGTAGAGCTAGGGGGTCTCCTGCTAAGGTCAGAAGACAAGTGGCCTCTGCAAACAGGCCTCACCTCATTGCTTCACAAATTTGAAATAGTCGATGTCGCCGATGCTGTTGGATTCCCCTACGCTGTCCATCAGGACTTTCATTTGGTATCTGCCCTTTTTGAGTACGACGTTCTTGTGAGTGATTAGCTCCAAAGTCTGCCAACTCCCGGTATCGGGTATCGTGATGGGACCTGTCACATCCTTGCCGTTCATCTCGATGTGGAACACGCCGCCGGTCTTGTTCGAAGCTACCGGCATCTCGATGTGGTAGGTTCCACTTTTCTTAACCTTTACTGAGTAAACCAGCCATTCGCCTTTTTTGGTCCAACCGATACCGTGGCCATTGGAGGCATCCGAACGCTTCTCGATATCGACTTGCGTTTTCTCCCGGTAGTGCTCACCGCGGTTCTCCTCATCGATATCGTAGTACGCAACCCCCGCTTTTCCTTCGTCCCAGTGTTCGGCCTCAATCAAGCCAGGGATCGCATGCACCTTCCCCTTGTAGGGCCTCGTGTCATCGGCACTCAAATGGGGAACAACAAGGAATAAGACTGCCGGTAGAATCAATTGGAGGATTTTCATGCTAGTAAAAAGCGATATCTATTGCTGAAAGACAATAAATTAGAGATTCGCCGATGGTAGGGCTGCTTATCACTAAGCAGGCTAGAGCCACGACGGCTGACTAAGGATAGTCAGCCCTACCTTAGATTCTAAAGTAGTGATATCTATCATACTTATTGGACACTCTCAAAGACCAAACCCTATAATGGTTTCCTAGCTGTTCGCCAAACCCGTCATCGACGCCCATGCCTCGCTTCAGTTTCCGATGGGCTCATTAATACAATAACGTCACTAGGACGTAACTAATTACTCCAACGATTAGAGCAGCAGAAAAGCCAATGAATAGTGGTCGCCAACCTAAGGTTATTATTTTAGATATATTCGTTCCCAGACCGACAGCAGCAATGGCCGTTGAAAGCAAAAAAACAGAGACAGAACTGGAAAACCCAATTAAGGAATCCCAAGATTCAGAACTAAGATAACCGAAGGGCTTTTCTCCTAGGTCGCCAATGGAGCGGATAGCCGCTAGAACCACAAAACCAATGAGAAAGGGAGGAATCCACTGGCTCCACTTCAACCAGGGAACTGACACTCTAATTGGGCGTGCCGCCGCCTGCTTGCGATGATACGATACCGCCATGATAGGGATTACCAATCCCATAAATATATTGCGGACCAATTTCGTCGTCACTGCGGTTTCCATAGTAATGGGAGCGTCGTAATAAAGCTGATACATCAGACCGGCTCCTACCACTTGAGAGGTGTCATGAATGGCCGTTCCCAAAAACAAACCGACCTGCTCCGGATTTCCGCGAAACAGCCAATGAGCGAGGAAGGGATAGGTGAACAAGGCCGTCATTCCGAAAAGAGTGATGACCGCGACGGAATAGCTGATCTCGTCTTCGTCCGCCTTCGTTGCCGTCCCGGCCGCGATCACAGCGGATAC
>JAUHWE010000154.1 GCA_030424825.1 Verrucomicrobiia bacterium | reverse complement strand
TTATTATGGCTGAACAGTTTGATCTGATTGTAGTAGGAGGAGGCCGTGCCGCTAATTTGGCGATTGCGGCTGCAAAGGCAGGCCTGAAAACGGCGCTTGCGGAGCGGGACAAATTGGGAGGTACCTGTCCCAATCGCGGATGCGTCCCATCGAAGCTTCTAATTGGCTTCGCCGAGGCCGCCCGCCATATCCGAGAAGCGGACTGGCATTTCATCGATGCTCGGTTACGAAATATCGATGCGGCGCGGGCGTTCGAGACTGTCAATGATTACGTGGGCGAGGTGGATGGTCGCTACGAGGGCCGAGTGGAGCAGGCGGGCGTGGAGTTGATCCGTGGCGACGCGGCCTTTGTCGGTCACAAGCGATTGAGTGTCGTGGATCGCGAGATCGAGTCCGAGCGAATGGTAATCGCGACGGGGTCCCACCCGACACCGCCGCCATTTAGCGAGCTTCCGGTCTGGACCAGCGACGCCTTGTTTCCTCTGAAGAAAGCACCGCCGCAAAGTTTATTGGTGATCGGTGGAGGATTCATTGGTTGCGAGATGTCTGCGTTCTTTGCGGGCATGGGGGTTGAAACGCATTTGTTTGCCAGGGGAGGCCGATTGCTGGGTCGCGAAGATTCCGATATTGAAAAGGTGTTCCAGGGCGAGTTCGAGAAAGAGGTGAGCACCCACTGCCATGCGAGTCTGGTAGACCTCCAATACGATGGGTCGGCATTCACGGCAACCTTTGAAGTTCATGGTGAACGCGAGACTTTCAAAGCGGAGAGGGTGCTCTTCGCCATCGGTCGTCGTCCCAATACCCAGAATCTCCAATTGGAGAAAACGGGACTTGAGCCGAATGAGAGAGGATTCATCCCTGTGGACGAGCACTTGCAAACTGCCGTTGAAGGAATCTTTGCAGCGGGTGACGTAAACGGAAGGTACATGCTGCAACACGCGGCGTCCTTTGAAGTGAACTATTTGCGGAAGAAATTCTTAAAAGGCGAAACGGATCCCATTGATGATCGCTCGATTGCCCACGCTGTTTTTTCTCACCCAGAAGTGGCATCGGTGGGTTTGACCGAGGAGGAGCTGCAGAATTCGGGTATCGCTTACGTGTCGGTTTTTGAAGATTGGCTGGCCAGTGCGAGAGCGATGGCGATGCGCGTTGATTATCCTCGTATTAAGCTGCTGGTTTCCCCAACGGACTATTCTATTCTCGGGTGCCATCTAGTGGGCCCCGAGTCTTGCACGTTGCTCCACCAGGTCCTTGCGGTTATGCATCTCAAGAACGACGTCCGTGAACTGGCCGATATGATCTACATTCATCCGGGGCTCAACGAGTGCCTTCTCGCCGCTGCGGTAAAAGCGATCGGGAAAGTTCGGGAGCAGGAGAAGGGTTGATTTTTTGATGGGGAAGTACCCCTGAAATCAGCGTTTGATGGTTCTTAGGTAGGGCAAAGACCTCACTCCTTCGCTAAAGCTACGGCGGGACAAGCCGGGCGTGCTGCGTTTATTCCCTTCGGGTAAATACCTCGAAGCTTGCTTGGTTGCTGACATTGGTAGCGGGTGATCTCCGAGCGCCCATTGCTGTATCTATTGGGTGGGCGCTCGGAGATCGCCCGCTACCTTAAAATACCTCGGGGCTTGCCCCAGGGATGCTTTATTTGCATTCCCTGTGCGGCACGCTCGGAGGTCGTTGCCCTACTTTTCCACCTATTAACAAGGCAGAGGGAGCGATTGTCTGACCTTTCGGGATAGGCGGCGTTTTCACCTCGAATATCCCAATCGGCGTCAATGAATTCTGCCAAAAAAAAGGCGCCGCTAAGCGGCGCCTTTTCAACTTATCAAACTACAAACTAGATACGAAACTAAACCCTACATACCTAATAATGGGATAGGCGCGAAAATCGGGAAAACGTTCAAAAGATATTCAATTATTCTAAGAATCATCACAATTTTTGGTATTGTAGGCCGGGTCGCTGACCCGGCAATCTTGGCTAAAGGGGGGGGCAGCCCGACTACGCCAAGGCTATGACGGGTGAACAGACCTCGCTCTACAGTATTCGAAAAGCTGGAATTGCGGTGCTACGGAGAATAATTGCCCGAAATCCGAAATTTCTCTTCCTTTTGGGGGTAGCGGATTGCAATTCTGCCTCAGCGGCTCCCGGTCTGATTCGATACGGCTAATTTGAGTTCCATTGGGTGTAATGCCCCGGATCTGTCAGTGATTTCGGCTTTTTGTAGATGCGACCGCTGGTCGTGTAGGGGATCAACGATCGCCCCTACAGTACCTAAGTTCGAATTTGCCCCGCTTGCGCCAGGAATCCTTGCTTCAAACTTCGATGATCGCCTTAATTAGGTCAGGCCGAGAGACCGTTTCCTGGAACTTTTCCGGAACATCCTGAATACCTATTCGATGCGTGATCCAAGGTTTCGTGTCGATGGATCCGTTGGCGACGGCTGCGATCACTTTTTTGAATGTATCGGGAGTGGCATTACGGCTCGCCATGAGAGTCAATTCCTTTCGGTGGAAGTTTGGATCGTCGAAAGCGATTTCCCCTTTTAGCAATCCGACGAAGACAATGCGGCCGCCGTGGGCGGCAAGATCAAAGGTTCGCTGCATGGAGAATCGATTGCCGGTGGCATCGAGCACAACTTGTGGCAATCCACCTTCACAAATCTTCTTCAATTGCTCCTCGAAATCGGGGGCGTCCGCTTTCAGGGCATGCGGTACTTTTATGACATCACGGCAGAAGCTCAACCGTTCCTCGCTAATGTCTCCGACGATTACCCGACTCCCTAGACTCAGTGCGTATTGGATCGCTCCGAGTCCTATTGGTCCACTGCCGAGAATAAGAATGGTTTCATCTTTGGTGAGCTGGGACCTCTCGACCCCATGGGTCCCGATGCAAATCGTTTCGATGAGAGCGAGCTGCTCGAAAGAGAGCTCGTTGGCTCGATGCAGCTTGTTGATGGGTACCGTGATAAAGGGCCGCATGCCCCCGTCGGTATGAACCCCAAGGCATTGGAGACTTTCACAGCAATTGGATTTGCCCATTCGTGAAGCCGCACTGTCAGGATCATTCAAATACGGTTCGACAGAGCACTTGTCGCCCGGCTTGAGACCCTGATCGTTCTCGTCGATCTCGACAATTTCCACCCCGAGTTCGTGGCCCAGTATTCGGGGATAGTCGAAAAATGGCTGTCTTCCGTGGAAGGCATGGATGTCCGTGCCGCAAACGCCGATGCGGCGGATACGAATGAGCGCCTCCCCGGGTTTGCGAGTAGGTTCTTGTTCTTCAATTTCCTTGAAAGTGCCGGGAGTCTCTAGCTGAATCGTTTTCATTGTTCTGAATCGGCTGATCGAAGGGAATATCATTGGTTGAGACAAGCGGCAAAGAAGAGGATCAGCTATTTTCCAACGACACCTTTATTCCCTTCGGGTAGATACCTCGAAGCTTGCTTCGCTGCTGACATTGGTAGCGGGCGATCTCCGAGCGCCCATTGGTGTATCTATTGGGTGGGCGCTCGGAGATCGCCCGCTACCTTAAAATACCTCGGGGCTTGCCCCGGGGATGCTTTATTCCGCATGGTCTAATACTCCGCTTTGCCGGACTTTACTCAATAATCCACAGAGCGTTCTTTCGTTGGCCCTTTGCGACGTGCTGAATGCGGTTTTCGGCGGAGACTATTTCTCTTGGAAAAGCGCGAATGATTGATGCTTGGATGGAAACCACAAAGGGGTTGTTATTCCGCGAAAATGCGAACAAGGTTTCGCTTCGTCTTTTGATTTGTAACTCCCTCTAGCGCAAACCCTATGACCCGTTCCTCTTCCTCATCTAACTCGTCTCGACTCTTCTACTGGGCTTTGACCTCAGCATTGGCGGGTTTTATTTTCGGCTTTGATACGGTGGTTATCTCAGGTGCCGAACAACGAATCCAGGAACTCTGGGGATTGTCTGCCGGGATCCATGGTCTGGCGATGAGCATGGCGCTTTGGGGGACGGTTTTGGGGGCGTTGATCGGGGGGTGGCCGACTGATCGATTCGGACGAAAGAAGACGCTGCTATGGATAGGGGTTCTGTATTTTGTGTCCGCCATCGGCTCAGCGTTTGCTCCAGAGATCAATACGTTTATGATCGCACGCTTTATTGGCGGAGTCGGGATCGGCATTTCAACAATTGCGGCTCCCTTGTACATTTCCGAGATCGCGCCGGCGAAGAAGCGAGGCCAGCTCACCGGAATGTTTCAATTCAATATCGTATTCGGAATTCTCGTTGCCTTCCTGTCCAATTATTTGCTCGGGGGAATTGGCGACAGTGCCTGGAGGTGGATGCTGGGAATCGAGGCAATTCCAGCACTCGCTTACACGATCATGTGTTTCGGTATTCCCGAAAGCCCTCGCTGGCTGATTGGCGTAAAGCGAGACCGGGCAAGCGGTCTAGAAATTCTAAGAAAAATTCGTCCGGATGATTCGGAGGAACGGCTGAGCGAAAAGGCAGACGAAATCGCCCAGTCATCCGGAACGCCGCAAACGAAGACCCCCTTCTGGACTCGTCGACTCAAAGTGCCGATTCTGTTGGCGTTCTTGATCGCGTTTTTCAATCAGCTTTCGGGAATCAATGCGGTTCTCTACTTTGCCCCGCGCATTTTTTCGATGACCGGTCTTGGGGAGAAGGCGGCCCTGCTGCAATCGGTTGGAATTGGGGTAACTAATCTGGTATTCACGTTTTTGGGACTTTATTTGATCGATCGACTAGGTCGCAGGACCTTGCTTTATATTGGATCGTTTGGATATATTGCGGCTTTAGGCCTGTGCTCGTGGGCCTTTTTCACAGAGAATTTCGCGATTGTCCCCTTATGTATCTTCGCATTCATCGGGGCGCATGCCGTAGGGCAGGGAGCCGTTATCTGGGTATTTATATCGGAAATATTTCCCAACTCGAATCGGGCGGCTGGCCAGACATTGGGTTGCGGAACGCATTGGGTTTTTGCCGCACTGCTCACGCTCTTCTTCCCCAAAATGGTGGAAGCGTTCCCAGCGGGCTACGTCTTCCTGTTTTTCTGCGTAATGATGGTGATCCAGCTTATTTGGGTCAAAATGATGGTGCCGGAAACCAAAGGGGTCTCGCTCGAGAAAATCGAGGAGAAACTCGGAGTGAAATGATTTTTTGGATATGGCCCAACTTGTTCGTTTTGCATGTCCTAAAAGAATGAACAGGTCCTCGTAAGTTTCCGCTGATGTAGTTGGCTTTGATCTTGGTTGCCTAGTGGTGATAGCTCGGCTTTTGCCGCTTTTGAGCTACGGGTGGGCGTCCACAACAAAAGAGTAGAACAGGCTTCTCGTCGATCCTGAGTTAAGTCGAAGGTCAGCCTATTTCAATTGTTCTCAGAATCGTCTTATATTTTAGTATCGTAGGCCGGGTCGCTGACCTGGCAGTATTAGGTAAAAGGCGGGTCATCCCGACTACGCCGCGGCGATGAGGAGTAGACAGACCTTGCCCTACAAGATTTGAAAACTAAAAAATTGTGCGGCTATGCAGTGTGACAAGTAACTGGCAGGGTACCTGTTCTGCTTTAAATGAGTGCATCGGAATTTTGTAGATGCGACCGTTGGTCGCGTAGGTGATTAGCTGCGTCATCGACTGTCGTTAATCATTTCGCCGGGTTTCAATCATCTCCGCGAAGCTCTGGGGATCTTCGGGGGTGACGACGACGGTCCGGTTTGGAAATTGTAGAATTACGGCATTGCGGGGATTAGTGGCGAAGGCTCGATATTTTCCCAGGAGCTTGTTTTTGAAGAGTCCGGCGAAACAAAAGAGGCCGCCGTTGCCGAAGAGGCGTAGCGACTTGCTCATGGCCTTGGGATTCGCTTCGGCTGATCTCAGGTCTGTTAAGTCGATCGTCGATTGCCATCCGATTCGCTGAACGAGCAGCCGGTTTTCAAGGATTTGATAGCTGCGAATCGTGAATAGGGCGGATATTCCGATCGTGACAAAGGGGAGCAGGATCATCCCGGACTTCCATTCGGGAGGTATGATACGACTGGCGTAGGCTCCAAATAGAAAGATTCCAGGCAGCAAAAGGCAACTTAGGAGAGTGGCGAGTTTAAGTGACCGACTCCAGGGAGCCTTAAACGACTGGTTCTCGAACATGGGATTGGCTGCCCGGCGTCAATCAAGCGTCATCTTTCGATTAAGTGGATCGCTTTATCGGCCAGTCGTTCACCAAATAGTTTATATCCGGATACGGAATAGTGGAGGTCGTCTTTGATTGATTTCCCCTGTTTGTTCACCCCGGTATTAAGATCGTCCGTATCGACCCACGCGGCGTTTGGGTTGGAATCCGCAAAGGTGACTTGGAGTTCCCGTACTCGTGTCCAGTGGGGATAGGTCTTGTTCTCCAGATCGAAATCGCTTAAGCGGCCGATGACGATGTTGAGGTCATCCCGTCCCAAATCTTTTTGGAGCTGTGAGATGATTCCTTTGAAACTCTCGATATACACATCGGCGAGCTGTTCACGGGCATCCCGCTCTCCTTGCATCCAGAGAAAAGTCACGGTCTGAATCTCCTTGCCCTCTATGGCTGGCAGGACTTTAGACATGAGCTGGTCGTACAGATCCCCAATCTGTTTTGGTTTGTCGTTTTCTCTCAAAATCCAGTCTTTGTACCAGCGGCGTATAGGTTGTCCCCCTACGGCATCCTTAACGACGATTACGTTATTGGTCCCGAATTCTTTGGAAACGGCGGGTGTGAAAGAGATGTCAGGATCGAGACCGGCCATGTTGGACTGGCCCGAAAGAATGAACAAGTGGGCTCCTTTTTGTGTGCAGCCGGTGTTCATCCCAATTGTGACCGTTAGGAGAAAAACGAGAAGAGGCAGGTTCTTCATGAAAGGGAACGTCAGATGTCCGAGCTATATTTCCAAAAGCAAGTGAAGCGGATTCTCTAGAATCTCTTTCATTTTAATCAGAAAAGTGACGGCCTCTTTCCCGTCGATAATCCGGTGGTCGTAGGACAAAGCCAAATACATCATAGGACGAATGACGACTTCTCCATTGAGAGCAACGGGCCGGTCCTGAATCGTATGCATTCCAAGGATCGCGCTCTGCGGCGAATTGAGAATCGGTGTTGAGAGTAGGGATCCGAAAACGCCGCCATTGGTGATGGTAAAAACACCACCCTGAATGTCCTCAAAGGCGATTTTCCCGTTTCTCGCTTTCTCCGCGTAGTTGCGGATTTCCGTTTCGATGCCGGCAAGCGAGAGCTTTTCGCAATCGCGTACAACCGGCACGATGAGTCCTTTGTCCGTGGATACTGCGATGCCGATGTCGTAGTAGTGGTTCTCTACGATTTCCTCGCCATCGATCATGGCGTTGATCGAAGGGACTTGTTGGAGCGCTCGTACAGCTGCTTTAACGAAAAAAGACATGAAGCCTAGCTTCACTCCATGGACTTCGGTGAAAGACTCCTGGTGCGCGCTTCTGAGAGATTTGATGGCAGAGAGATCGACCTCGTTGAAGGTCGTCAGCATGGCCGTTTCCTGCTGGGCGTTGACCAAGCGTTCCGCTATTTTCTTCCGTAAAGGAGAGAGGCGCTTGCGAGTGGTCCGGCCGGAATTGTCGGTAACCGGTTTGGACTTTGCCGGAGCCGCTGGTTTGGACTTAGGTGCAGACTCTAGCGTTGGGCTAGGTTTCTCAGCCTCTGGATCTTCCGCTTTCGACTCAGGTTCTGGCTCGTCTGCTTCGGTTTCGGGCTTCGGTTCGGCAGGTGTGCCTTCCTTTTCCGGGGCTTTCGCGGATTCGTCGATTTCCGCGACGATTTGACCGATTTCGACCTCGTCTCCTTCCTCCGCTTTCAAGGAGATGACGCCTGCGATTTCCGCCAGTCCTTCGGATGTTATCTTGTCGGTTTCCAGTTCATATATGACCTGGTCCTTTTCGACGAAATCGCCGTCCTTAACATGCCAGGCGGCGATGATTCCGCTGGTGATAGATTCCCCTAGAGTAGGTACTTTAATTTCGGTTGCCATGAGTGTTTTGAAATACGTTCGAGTAGATGGGGCCGCTTATTCTAGTTGGAATGTGGAAACTACAATTTGGAGGAGTAGGCCACGTGAAGCAAGGTTTCCAGTTCGCTCTTGTGGAGAGACATGGTACCGACGGCGGGGCTGGCGCTTGAGTCGCGTCCGGCGTAGGTTGGTTTGGTTCCGAGCAATTCCTCTAGAAGCGGGGCGATGTAAGACCAGGCTCCCATGTTTTGTGACTCCTCCTGGCACCATACGACCGATTTCGCTTTGCTGTATCGAGACGCGATTTCCTTAAGTTTGTCGCCGTGCAGCGGGTACAATTGTTCAACCCGAATGATGGCCGTGGTTGGGACTTTGTTGTTGTTGCGATAATCGACTAAATCGTAGTAGACTTTTCCTGAGCAGAAAATGATTCGCTCGATGGTATTGGGCTTCTCAATATCATCATCGAGTATTTCACTGAACCCTCCTTTTTCCAAATCATCCCAACTGGAGACGGCTTCCTTACGGCGCAGCAAAGACTTTGGCGCCATGAGAATGAGCGGCTTGGTGAATTTCCGCATCATCTGTCGTCTCAGCATATGAAAATACTGGGCCGGAGTGGTGAGGTTGGCGACCTGGATGTTGTCCTCAGCACAGGCCTGCAAAAAGCGTTCAAGCCGGGCGGACGAGTGCTCAGGGCCTTGCCCTTCATAGCCATGC
>JAUHWE010000153.1 GCA_030424825.1 Verrucomicrobiia bacterium | reverse complement strand
CCACCTCGCAGTGAAAGCTCTCCGCTTCTTATCGAAGCGATTCAAATAGAAAAAAAAGCCGAGGCAAATAACGCCTCGGCTTTCGAAAGGTTTCCAATAAAGTAGGTTAGCCTACTTCTTTTTCTTAGCGGCCTTCTTAGCGGCTTTCTTAGGAGCTGCTTTTTTGACTGCTTTCTTGGCTGCCTTCTTTTTAGGAGCGGCCTTTTTCTTGGCTGCCTTCTTAGGAGCTGCTTTTTTGACTGCTTTCTTGGCTGCCTTTTTCTTAGGAGCCGCCTTTTTCTTAGCTGCCTTTTTAGGAGCTGCCTTTTTAGCCGCCTTCTTAGGAGCTGCTTTCTTTTTGGCTGCTTTCTTAGGAGCTGCCTTCTTTGCTGCTTTCTTAGGAGCTGCTTTTTTCTTGGCTGCCTTCTTAGCCGCCTTTTTTGGTGCTGCTTTTTTCTTCTTCACTGCTTTTTTCTTGGGAGCTGCCTTCTTTTTAGGAGCCGCTTTCTCAATCCCTGCACTGGCTGGATTGCCAGGTAGGCTTTCAAGAGCGGCACGAAGTAATTCTCCAATGCTAACTTTTTTGCTCTTCGCGAGTTTCACGAGAGCGTTCTTTTGCTTGAGCGGAAGTCGTACCGAAATCTGACGATGCGATTCAACCACCGGTTTAAAGGTGTTGTAATCAAATCCCGAAATCGCATGACGAATGATTTCGCTTTTTGATACACCACCAAGGTTGGACTGATATTTGTCCAGAACTGCGATGAGATCTGCCTTCAGATCGAATGTGAGAGGTGAACTCTCGGCGCTTTTCTTTGCTGCCATTGCTATAGTATGGTTATTTGTTTTTAACAGTGTTGTTTTAGGGCGTATTTTCCACCCTATTCTAAGTTAGGTACCACTAATCGGCATAATTACAATAATATTCGTGTTATTATAATTTGGTTACAGCGTTTTTTTCCCGAAAACCTTGTTTAAGGTCTCTGTATTCAAATTATTTGTCAAAACTGGTCCAAAACCCCTCCAAAGCGAGGACAGCAGAACCATTTCCTAAACCAATTCGAGGTACCCAGCCTCAAAATACAGCGAAAACCGCCATTTTCGGGGGGTTAAAATGTCAAAAAGCGAGCTCGAAGGTACCGTATCGCAATTCCCATACTTGTAAAACGCTTCCTCCCCCATGCTTTACCTCGTCTAATCTGCCGTATCCAGACATTGGCAACCTCGCAATTGTCTCTAGACTAGCAACTTGGATACGATCCCATTCAAGATTTCCCAAAGTTCAAAGATTGTGGATACCTTCCTTAAAACCAAGGCCCCCATCCAGAAATGCCAATTCAGCCATTCACACTAAAGACTCCTTGATGGTAATTCTACTGAACCCAGCCTGGATGGAGGGCATTCCCAAATACGGGAAAACAGGTTCTTCACCCCCTAGGACTACACCGCCACTTTTCAAACCTTGGTAATCTGGCAAGCCAACGACCTCGGGGCGTGCCACGTTTTTATGATCTCCTTGTGCGGCACGCCCGGAGGTCGTTGCCCTACCAGTTCACCGTTTAACAACGTATAGCAAGAGAGTTTCCAATTAGTCTAGATGGACCTGTTAACAGGCTTGTGCAGAACGGGGTATCCAGGGAATGGCTATCTTCAAATTTGTGAGACACAGCGTCAGAACGACATGGCAGCATTCTCTCTGGGCAGCGTCCTACAGCCACTCTAGTTCGATTGTATCGCATTACTCTGGACAGCTAATTGCCCCTTTCTCAACTCCTTCGGATTTGTAAAATCCAAGCATTTCAATTACTCACCGTATCCTGAACCATGCCGCTTCATCTCCAATCGGCGACACCTCGCAATAACGAAAACACTTAAGCCCAAAGGAAGACCCTACTGAACCGCTTCGAACGCTTCTTCCCTGACGATTGGAATCGTTTGGTTTTGCAGGTCGTCCATCAAAGATTGAGCCGAGAACAAACTAGCAGGTAGTTCCAGCCCCATACTGGCATCCAGGATTTTCAGTCTCGTTTTGTCACGAGTCACTTCGTTTCGAACATCCAGTTCCTTGAAGATTGTCTGCCCATCCACTCTATCAACGCCGATGATGTAAATCGTTTTCAGCTTCCTATCCGCTGCATCGAAAATCTCAGTCTGGGTCAAGACGTTGAATTGGTCGTTGATGAAAAGACGGACACCTCCGATTCGTTGATTTAGAAGTTCATCCTCTTCAGGTGGATACATCCAGAACAAGTGCGTAGGGCTACCGCGAAACGTAGTTCTGCCCTCGTAACGAAAACGGGGCCAGTAGACATAGGGCGCCAGCAAATCAAATAGGCTAAATTCCGAACCGGCTATCTGCTCTAAAGCTTCCTCTGAGTCATATACGTGCGGCGGCCCCTCCTCTCCCGTACGCTTGCCCATAGCGTAAGGGCTTTGTCCACTTTGTAGAAGTAATCGCAATACTCGCTTCTCAATGCGATTTCCGTCCGAATCAACATCGATGGGTTGTTCGACGATGTCGATCCGGCTAATGGGACCCTTATCGGTCCGATCTCCATATATCTCCCCATTCAGATATCGAGTCCTGTCACGCCGCGGCATAACTTTCAGCTGCACGCGCCAGTGATACCCACCGTCCCAGCCAAAGGAGCGAAACTTCTTCAATATTTCCCAGCCCGTTTCCTGACTCGGATTTTTACCCAATGTATCCAGAGGACTCGTTTCCGAAATCCGACGCTGGGCATCCGCTGAGAGGGCAAATGAAGCCGCGATGAAAGTCGCAATAAAAAAGGCCGGAATCCTGCGCATTGAGCGAATAGACCCGGCCATCGGAAAAAAGTTTTGGAAACTACTCGCTTTTCGTCGCTTCCGCAGCCGCGTTTTCTGCTCCCGTAGCAAGCGTATCAACTTGTTCTCCCAACGCGCTGGCTGCCTGGTCTGCGGTCGATTCCGCTCCGGAGAGGGTTTCCAACAAACCTGCGGAATCCGCTTCGGTCGCTTCGAACTCCGGCAAGGCATTCTCGTCCGCCATTTGCTCCGCATTGTGGATATAAATGTAAGCCAGTCCCAAGCCGAAGACCATTACGAAAAACACGATGGCAGTGTTCCGTGTCACTTTGGTGAGAACATTGGATGTTTCAGCTCCTAACGCGGCTTCCGCCATTCCACCACCCATAGCAGCGCCCATGCCTCCATTCGCATTCCCTCTCTGCAGGAGAACCACGAGAATGAGGAATAAGGAAAGAAGAACGAGTACGATCGTTAAAATGTCTGCGAGAATGCTCATAAGAACCGCAGACAGTCGAAAAACGTTCTCAGCTTGTCAAGAGCGTATAAACACGGACTCGATGCCGCAGATTGGGCAATCTGAGCCCACGAAGGGCGTTGATTAGGCGGGAGCCTTATCTGAAGCTAAAGCCGTACGAATACGTTTCATCGCTTCCTCCACATTTTCCCTACTGTTGAACGCGCTAATTCTGATGTGTCCCTCGCCGCAGGAGCCGAATCCCGCCCCGGGCGTGCAAACCACACCTGCTTTGTTTAGCAGAGTGTCAAAAAACTCCCAGGAAGGACGTCCCGCATTGATCCAGATGTAGGGGGAATTATCCCCGCCAACACAGGAGAATCCGAGTGCCTGAATCGCCGCTCTTACGATCTTGGCATTAGCCAGATAAAAATCGGTCAAGGCTTTCACTTCCGCTTTGCCTGCTTCGCTGAATACCGCTTCGGCTGCTTTCTGCACCGGATAGGATACCCCATTGAATTTCGTGCAATGCCGGCGATTCCACAAAGCATGGACCGAATGCTCTTTCCCAGTGGAGTCGGCTGCCATCAATGCTTTGGGGACTACGGTGTACGCGCAACGTGTGCCTGTGAAGCCGGCATTCTTGGAAAAGCTGCGAAACTCGATCGCCACATCCTTGGCTCCTTCGATCTCGTAAATGCTCTGAGGCAACGACTCGTCCCGGATAAACGCCACGTAGGCCGCATCAAACAAAATCAATGCGCCTGAAGCCTTGGCGTAGTCAACCCAAGCCTTCAACTGCTCCTTCGTCGCAGTCGCGCCGGTGGGATTATTCGGGAAACACAGATAAACCAGATCCACGGCTTCTTCGGGAATAGCCGGAACGTAACCGTTTTCCGGAGTCGACTCCAAGTATACGAATCCCTCATACCGGTCATTGATATTCTTGCCCGCACGACCTGCCATCACGTTCGTGTCGACATATACTGGGTACACCGGGTCAGGAACGGCGATTTTGATGTCGTCAGCGAAAATCTCCTGGAAGTTGCCACTGTCACACTTGGCCCCATCGCTGACAAAGATCTCGCTCGCGGAAATATCCGCGCCCCGTGCCTGAAAATCGTTCTCCGCAATCGCCTTGCGCAGAAACTCGTAGCCTTGCTCCGGACCGTAACCATGGAATCCGCTCCGGGTTCCCATTTCGTCAATCGCCGCGTGAAACGCAGCCCGGCACGATTCAGGCAAGGGCTCAGTCACGTCACCGATCCCTAGTTTTATAATAGAGCTCTCAGGATTTGCCTCCTGGTAGGACGCGATTCGTTTCGCGATGTCTGAAAAAAGATAGGAAGCCTTGAGCTTCAGGAAGTTCTCGTTGATTCGGATCATGGTTCTAGAAGTGTTTCCTTATGGGAACAATGCAGCCTCGAAAAAGATCTAGAAGTGTCAACCTTGGAGGTTGATTCCAGTTCCTTCGACTGAAGCCATACGCAAAAAGGGACGGACCTAGGCTTCTTCTGATCGGAGCGAGTTCCAACCCCAAGGCGTCCTAGCGCCGTTCGACTATTTCCTCCTTAGGAAAGCGTGCCTTATTCATGGTCGCATACTTGTCGTTTTCGGAACGATAGCCCAACGCGCAGCCTAGAACCACATGGTACTCAGTCCCGTCCAGTCCAAGAACCTCATCGTACTTGTCCGCCTGAATGCCCTCCATAGGACATGCGTCAATTCCGAGAAGCGCCGCGCTGGACATGAGCTGACCGATCGCGATGTACACCTGATGGGTCGACCAGTGCTCAATCCACCCCTCGCTCACTCCTTGGGCGACAAAGCCGCCTGCGAATCCTTTGTATCCCTCTAAACTCTCGACCGTGACTCCGCGGCTAGCGGCAAGGCAGTCAATAAAACGGGCCACGTCCGCTTCCGCAAAATTCCGCTTTATGGCCAGCGCAACCATATGGGAACAGTCTTTCGGCTGGGGTTGGTTCCACGAAATTGCGGGCAGCTGGTCTTTGATCCCTTGGTCCTCTATTATAAAGAACTTCCACGGTTGCAGGCCAAATGAGGAAGGAGTCAAGACTAACGAATCCTCAAGCGCTGAAACCAATTCGCTCGGAATCTTTTTTGTGGAATCGAATTCTTTGACGGCATACCGCCACTTAAGTTGTTCTAATAGATCAGTGCTCGAAATTTTAGCCATAGTTCTAACACTTTCTGGGTTTCCTTTCGCAGCGCAATTAGAAACGCGATACGGGCAACTCTAGTTCATTTCGTCCATGGGCTCCACAGGAGCGTCTATTTCTTCATCTTCGACGGCAACATAGTGGCTGCCCTTGCTTTGTGAATTCAGACTCGCCGCATGAACCACGAGCAGCGCCGTTCGAACGGCGTTTCGAAGATCAATCAAAGAACGGGTCAAGCGGTTGCCCGAATAAAACTCGCTGATCTCCTGATCCAGCTCCAATAGAATTCGCCTCGCCCGATGCAGGCGGCGAGAAGATCGGATCAAGCCGACATAATTCCACATGGTACTTCGAATCAGCCGCATGTCTTGCTGGATAAGCACCTCGTCGGGATTCTCGTCCGGGCTTTCCCACTCGCGAACGGCCGGCAAATGGAAGTCAACCGATTGCACATCCTGGCAATCCGCTTCCGCAGTGAGCTTTGCCGATACGAGGCATTCGAGCAAAGACGTACTCGCAAGGCGATTCGCCCCGTGCAATCCCGTACAGGCCGTCTCGCCAATAGCGTTCAGATTCAAAACCGAGGATCGGCCTTTGAGATCCGTGAAGACGCCTCCGCAGGAATAATGGGCGGCCGGAGCGACCGGTATTGGCTCTTTGGTGATGTCCACCCCGCTCTCAAGGCACCGCCGGTATATGGAAGGAAAACGCTCTCTAATGAAATCGGGTTCCATCGACGAAAGATCGATGTAGACGCAACTCTCGCCCGATGAAATCAATTCCTGGTGAATCGTTCGGGCCACGATGTCGCGAGGGGCCAATGACTTCATCGGATGGACCGTATCCATAAACGCGTGTCCCCGGCTGTTCACCAATACTCCCCCTTCACCACGCACCGCCTCCGACACGAGAAACAAAGGACAATTCTTCTTCAAAAAAACCGTCGGGTGGAATTGGATGTATTCTAAATCAATGACACGGGCCCCCACTCGCTTGGCCATCGCGACTCCGTGACCGACAACCCCTTCCTGATTGGTGGTGTTCTGGAATATCTGACCCATGCCACCCGTCGCCAGAATTGTCTTTTTCGCAATGATGGCCCGGATGTTTCCGGTTTGCGTGTCGAGAACGTAGGCCCCGATACAGGTGATCGGCTTGTACTTGTCGAGCGGATCAAGCGAATTGTGCGAAAGCGTCAAAAGGTCTACCGCGACTGTATTGGTCAGCACAGACACGTTCTTCAATCCCATCACATGCTCGTGCATATTAGTCAGGATCGCCAGGCCGGTAAGGTCTTTGGAGAAAATGATCCTGCGGTCGGAGTGCCCCCCTTCTCTCGTGTATTTCAGGTCACCCGATTTCTCGCGGTCAAACGGCACTTTAAGCTCGTCCAGCAAAAGCGACTGCACCGCTTCCTGCCCGTGTTTGACGAGCGAGTCGACCGCTTCGGGATTCGAGGTGCCATCGGACGCAGATATGATGTCTCGCTTGAGCTGTTCCGCGTTCAAAGACGTATCGAAAATGATACCCCCTTGGGCCCACTGACTGTTCGCTCCTTTGGAAAGCTCGTTCGAGCAAACGAGCGTGACCGACATTCCGAGTTTCGACGCGTAGTGGGCGTAGGAACAGCCCGCTAGCCCGGCACCAATAACCAGACAATCTGTTCGAATGGTATCCACTAACTCATCTCGAACATCCGATTGATCGATTGAAGCGCTTTTTGACGAAGCGGCTCGTCGAGTTCGATAATTTGCTCAGGTCTAGGTGAAACCAGAACGTCGCGGATTTTCTGCAGCGAATTCATTTTCATAAACGGGCAAAGTTTGCACCCGGATATGAAACGCTTTTCTGGACTTTCGACCTCAATCCGCTCCACCAGTCCGCATTCTGTCAACATCATGAAATAAGGGGCTTCCGTTTTTTTCACGTATTCCATCATCCCACCGGTGCTTCCCACGTAGTCACTTTTACCCGTTATCTCCATCGTACATTCGGGATGGGACACCACTTTCAATCCAGGGAACTTGGACCGCGACGCGGCAATCAGATTGGGATCGAACTGGTCATGCACAATGCAGGTGCCATCCGAAGAAACGATCTCCTTCTCGATTCCCCGCTTCTTCATTTCCACGCGGATATTGTCCGCCATCAGACGATCGGGAACGAAAAGAATCTGTTTTTGCGGCATCGCGGCAACGATCTTGTACACATTGCTCGAAGTCACGCACACGTCGCACTCGGACTTCACCTCGGCAGTGCTATTGATGTAGCAGACCACTCCGGCCTCCGGGTAGGCTTCCTTCAGTTTTCGCAGCTGCGCCCCAGTTAAGGAATCCGCCAAGGAACAGCCGGAATTCCGATCCGGCACGAGGACCTGCGCTTGCGGTGACAAGATTTTCGCCGTCTCCGCCATGAAAACAACTCCGGAAAAAACGATACGGCGGGCGTTCGCCTCCTTCGCCTTCATCGAGAGAAAATACGAATCACCAGAAAAGTCCGCCACACCGTAGACAATCTCCGGCTCCACATAGGAGTGGGCCAAAATCACTGCTTCTTTTTCCTTCTTGAGCGCGTTGATCTCCAGAGTCAGCGGCGCGATCGAGCGGCAAGTGTCGATGTTCCACGAGCGGCGAGAGTCGCACTCCACGTGCATGAGCTTGGCAAGCAGGCGCTCCGCCTCGTTTTCGATTTCCGCTTCCGTGAACGGCGTCTCTGTCGTCGTTAGTGACATCTTTGTGAATGATTGAGCTGGGAATATTAGAGGAAAATAAGCGAACCAGCAACTTAATGTTGTCGACTCCCCGTCGACCGGGTTCGCTCCTTCGAGCGTTTAGCAGACCAGGTCGTCGAAATCCGAAAAGTCCGCTCGGTAGCCACCGGGAACCCCCTTGCAGATGACCGAAACCGCATCGTGCGAGTGCAGCGACTCCAAGTGGGAGCACGCAATCTGGAAGTCAGCAATCCGGTCATCGGCATTCAGCTCCTTGAAAATCGAGCGGGCCGCGTCCTCGACAAACTTGATGTAGGCCCCGTTGAGCTCCGCGAAGGCCTGCTCGTCTTCCCGTTTGACCGCGGTCTGCACCGGCGTGCCCAGGGCCTGCTCGAGGGCGTCGATCAGGTTCGCCAGCGGCAGTTCCTCGAACTGCGGCCGCAACTGGATCCGCACCGAGGCCCGGCTGCGCTGCGCGTGCGGGGTCGCCGCCAGCCCGCGCTCGGAGGCCAGCCAGTCCCCGACCACGCCGACCGAGATCGGGCGCACGACGCTGCCGGTCGGCCGCGGCACCGAGGTGCGCCTCGAGGAGGCCGCGCACGAGC
>JAUHWE010000808.1 GCA_030424825.1 Verrucomicrobiia bacterium | reverse complement strand
TGGGCAATGCCCATATTGACCTCGCCATCTGGAATTTCGGCATCCAGGAGCAAACTTATTTCGGACCGGAGACTCAGGAAGTCTTCCCCGGATGCCCGACTTTCGAGAATGGCTATATGATCGTCAACGAAAACCCCGGCTTTGGAATCGACATCAATGAAGCGCTCGCTGCCAAGTATCCGCTCCCTGATGACCCGTGGTACCGTCCCATCGTGCGCCGACCGGACGGAACTGCTGTAAGGCCGTGAGTTTTGTCAAAATGAAGAAAATCGTTTGGTCTCTCCTGAGGTCCAAGGTAAGCCCGTCTTTGATCTCAGTTTTGCTTTTATAAAGCCGAGTGCGAACTGAACAGTAATCAGGGCGGGCACCGTTTTATCCCATTGACTGTCTAACGAGACCCTGTCCGTTTTGAGGGATGAAGGCTGTCGAGAAACTAGGATTGAAGGAGTTCAGACGTCGATTGGTGGCGGGATCGTTTCCAGAATTTTCGAATTTGGCCGCTGCTCTTGAGGGATTGCGATTTGTGCAGGCGGATCCGATTCGCTCGCCAGCCCGGGCGCAGGACTTGATGCTACGGCAGAGGGTGATTGACTACCAAGTCGGTGAATTGGAGCAGTCGTTTCCGGAATTGGATGCGGAGGAGGGGTATCTTTTTGCCTATGGTTTTATGAGGCCAGAGGTCTGGCGAGATCTCCGCTGGCGGCCACGAGCAAAGCTGACAACGTTGGAGCGCGAGGTGTTGGCGGTCGTGGCGGAATTGGGCGAGGCGCATCCGCGCGGGTTGGACGAACGGTTTGGCAAACGTACGGTGAAGAATTGCTGGGGAGGGAAGTCCCAAGTGACGAAGCGGATATTGGAGGACTTGCACCACCACGGGTATTTGCGGGTGAGTCGGAGAGAGAAGGGTGTGCGTGTGTACAACGTGCCTGGGATTTCAGAGGAAGCCGAAACCGACCCGATGGAGCGCTACTCGCGCTTGGCCCTAACAACTGTGCATGTGTTTGGCCCCACTTCGAAGCGCTTTCTGATATCGGAATTGGGTCGGCTAAATTACTTGATTCCAAGGCGTGGAGACAGAGAGCGGACAGTCGATCGGCTGGTAAGCTCTGGTCTGGTTTCGGAGATTGAAGTTGATGGGGTCGATTATATTTTGATACGGAATGATTGGCGGCGAGGCGAGGTAATTGATGGCGTGCGTATTTTGGCTCCCTTTGATCCATTGGTCCGGAATCGGAAGCGCTTCGAGCAGGTTTGGGGCTGGCCCTATCGCTTCGAGGCCTACGTCCCGGCGGCAAAACGCGAGCGCGGCTACTATGCCATGCCGGTGCTTTGGCGAGACGATGTGATCGGCTGGGCAAATGCCAAAGTTAATAAGAAGCGGCTGGAGGTGAATATTGGATACGTAGAAAAACGTCCTCGGTCGAAGGCGTTTCGTCTCGCGATTGAGACTGAGGTTGAAGCGATGACGACATTTCTGAGATTGGATAGCGGAGCCTGGAGTTTGAGGTGTTAGCTTACTCCGTCTACGATTAGATTAACGGAGCCTCTGCAAGGTTCTAACAGTAAAAGATTTATGGAAGGCTTGCCTAAGCCCTGTCGCATGTGTTTGATAGGATTCCTGAATAAGTGGTTGAGAACGAAAAGGGGAGAATATGGAACTTGAACAAGCAATTATCTTTGTCGTGATTGGTGGGGTCGCCGGG
>JAUHWE010000152.1 GCA_030424825.1 Verrucomicrobiia bacterium | reverse complement strand
GCTTTGATATTGGAAAGTGGATTTCGGGCGATCTGCGTCAAGATCCCTCCCCCGCCTGGAATCGCAGCGGAAATAAGATTCTCGTTCCTGGGCTGGTCGGCAGCGAGGAAAATGCCACGCGCCAGTTATTTATTATTTCGCTCCCAGAAGTTATAATGAAGTAGCTCAGTGCTTCAGCCTGAGCATCCAAAGAATGAATCATCCCCGGGGTAACTCCCGATGCATTTCAAGGTAGCGGGCGATCTCCGAGCGCCCACAATTCAACTGTAGACGCGGTCGTTGACCGCGTAACCCGATCACCGATCGCATCTACAATAATAAGTAGCTCACTCGCTTCGGTCTGAGCCTCCTAAGTGCCTATTCACCTGCGAAACCGGTGGGTACGATTTTGAATACGGGATCTGAGTCACCTTGCGGAAAGGCACCGATTTTCAACTCAGGCTAAAACACTCAGCTACTAGCTGAACCGCGCTTCGCGGGCCGAAACTTCATCGCCCTTGATCGCAGCAATATCCCCGTAGAGATCCGGGCGCCTACCTTTCATCCATCGACGACCAGAACTTCGTTCCAGAAGGTTTGTATCCAGCGATGCAACTACCATATCGTCACCAGCTTTGCAGGTTTCCACCAATATCCTCCCATAAGGATCCAATATCATCGAGTTCCCTGTCCGCACTTCGTCATCGTCAACCCCTACTCCATTACTAAAGATTAAAAACAGGCCATTGTCATGAGCTCTGGACGGTAGCCACCGCATAAGCCATCCTCTTCCATTCGGCCCTCTAAATACTTCTTCGATAGCCACTGGATTTTTCTCCCGGTTATGCCAAAGGGAAACATCGATTCGCTTCATTCCATGCGGACTGCTTGAATCGCAGCCTCCTGTTTGGTGCGGTGCCAATAGAATATCCGCACCTTTTAATGCGGTCACGCGAACATTTTCGATTAAGTTATTATCGTAGCAAATCAACACACCAATCTTGTATCCAAGATGTGTATCAAATACCGTATACTTATCTCCACTCGACAGGTGTTCACTGATAAAGCAATGAAGCTTCCGGTGACAATTCACCTTTCCATCCGGATGAGCAACGACGTAGGAATTGTAGAGTTTCCCGTCGGCGGACTTCTCAATGAGGCCTGCGCCTATGATCATTTGAAACTCTTTAGCCATTTCCATCAAAGCCAATGAGGACCGTCCCGATGGCACTTCTTCCGACAAGGCATCGATCTCTTCCTTACCTAAGTTGCGGACATGCCAGTATCCTGTGATACACATCTCGGGAAAGACGAGCACTTCAACTCCTTCCTTCCGGGCCTTCTCGCAAAACTGGCGAATGGTCTTTAAGTTTCCCACTTTGTCATTGGGTATGTGATTAAATTGAACGGAAGCCACTTTGATCATAGAGCGACCCTAATGAAAGCTCACCACTCACCGCCAGAACATATCGCTGACAATACACTCTTAGATAAAGATCCCCGGTCAGTCAAAGCTAGGGCAAGAGCACTTTTCACATTCAAGGTCGCACTCTCGCCCTACCCATTGCAGAGGACCTATCCGCAGGAGCGATGCAAACGCGATCAACGATCGCATCTACAGTTGAACCACAAACCACATTGAGCGACAAAGGAACCGACCCAATCCATTTGAATGAAACCCCGAACCGTCAAAGCGACGACATTCCAGAACAATCTGGTCCCCACGTTTAGTTTGCACCGCCGTGCACCAACCCATAAAAGACTAGAAATGACTTTCTTCCCATACCCCTCTCTCACTTGCCTGCTGTCTTTCGTTTTTATCTTCTCGGTCTTCGCTCAGGAATCCAAGCGTCCTAACTTCCTTTTCATCATCGCTGACGATCAATCTCCCTTTGACCTCAAAGTCTACGATCCAAAGTCAATTCTGGACACTCCAAACATTGATCGGCTCGCTACAGAAGGAATGGTACTCGACCAAGCCTACCACATGGGAGCTTGGGTGAGCGGCGTCTGCACACCTTCTCGACACATGATCATGTCAGGGCGTACCTTATGGCACGCACCCAATCGCCCCGGAAAGGATGACAATCCGCACTGGAACAATCCTCGTCTGGTTCCTCCAAACATTCTGGAGAATACTCTTCCAGCTGTATTCAATCGATCAGGATATGACACCATGCGAACTTGCAAGAGAGGAAACAGCTACGAGGCTGCCAACGCGCTTTTTAAAGTCCGCCACGACGCGGACAAGCGAGGAGGCTCCGCCGAGACGGGAAGCGCGTGGCATGGCGACCAGGTCATCAACTTTCTCAATGAACGCGAGTCCCAGACCCACAAAGATCCCTTCCTCATTTATTTTGGCTTTTCCCACCCTCACGACACTCGAGATGGCACTCCAGAACTTCTGGAAAAATATGGTGCAGCCAATCACACGGACCCCGATTCGCTTCCGGAAGCCGATTCACGACAACCTCCCCTTCCCACTAACTACTTACCTGCTCATCCGTTTCCCTTTCGTCTCCCCGGAGCTCGAGACGAAGAACGCGTTAGTGGCGTCTGGACCAACCGAGACGAACGCACGATTCGAAATGAACTGGGTCGGGAATTTGCTTGTAGTGAAAATATAGATATACAGATCGGTCGCGTACTACGAAAACTGGAGTCCATGGGGGAGCTGGACAATACCTATATTTTCTATACCTCCGATCATGGCATTGCGATTGGCTGTCACGGTCTCCAAGGAAAACAAAACCTTTACGAACCTAGTTGGCGGGTCCCTTTCATAGTGAAAGGCCCTGGAATTCTACCAGGTACAAGAGCACCAGGGAATATCTACCTCTTAGACATCCTTTCGACATTGTGCGATCTCGCGGATATCAGTACGCCCAATACGTCTGAAGGGCTTAGTTTCAAGCCCGTCTTGACTGGCGAAACGGAAACGGTACGCGAAACGGTGTACGGCGTTTTCTGCGCCGAAACGCGTCCTGGCCTTCGTGCCGTACGCAAGGGCAACTGGAAACTCATCAAGTACGATGTCTACGATGGGAAGTACCGGAAAACACAGCTTTTCAATCTCGCCGAGAATCCGGACGAACTCATTGCCCAACACCATGATCCAGCCGTCATCGCCTTAACCGGATATACTCCTAGCTCAAATCAAACCAATCTAGCTGATAATCCACAGTACACTGCTAAACTTGCCGAAATGGAAGCCCTTCTTCTAAGCGAAATGAGACGTCACAACGACCCTTTTCGCCTTTGGAATCAACCAGAACGGTAGCGGGCGATCTCCGATCGCCCACAATTGTTATACGCAGTTATCTATGGGCGCTCGGAGATCGCCCGCTACCAACAACAATCAACCCAATTCTTAGGGCTAGCCCTCGCGCTATGCCGCAACGGTAATTCACTCCCATTTGAAAACGGTATCAACGAACCCATCTACAGTCATATTAATACCCGAAAATATCGCATGGGGAAATCCTGATGGCTCGCAAAACGAGACTCCTAACTACTTGTCACGGACCTAGCAACCATTCCCTTCATTCTCCCATCAGGCAACAAAGCAGCGATGTTAGATTCCTCGCTTCCAAAACTTGCTTTCCGGAAACTTACGCCCATTATCCTGTCACCCAAATGAATAATAGAATATTCCCCATCGCGGCTCTTGCCCTCAGTCTCTCAATTTTCTGCGTCTCTTTGAGTGCAGTTGAATCTGTTGTCCAGGACATGGAGAACGCAGCCAATGCTTTCCTGGATTCACTTACGAAAGAACTTAAGGCAAGAGCCACCTTTCCAATGGAAATGGAAGGCGAGCGCACCAATTGGCATTTTGTCCCCATCACTGGAGAGCGCAAAGGCGTCGACCTAAAGGACCTCAACGACGTCCAGGAAAAAAGGCTTACCGACCTCCTCAATGCGAGTTTAAGCGCAATCGGTCACACCAAAGTAAAGAAAATCCAGGAAAGTGAGTCGATTCTGTTCATGCTCGAGAAATCGGATCACCGGGATCCAGAACTCTACTACACCAGCATATTCGGAAAGCCTTCTTCGGAAGGGGCCTGGGGGTGGCGCTTCGAGGGACATCACCTTTCGCTCAACTTTACTGTCGTTGATGGGAAACTGCTTTCCACGACTCCTAATTTCTGGGGGGCAAACCCCGCTAAAGTCCTTTCTGGTCCTCAAAAAGGAGCTCGTATCCTTGAAGCGGAAGAAGACTTAGCTCGGGCCTTCCTTCTCTCCCTTGACAAAGATCAACATAGAAAAGCAGTGATTGCCGACAAAGCCCCCAAAGATATTTACTCAGGTGACGATCCGAAAGTGTATCCACTTGGAAATGCCGGAATTTCGGTAGCCGATTTAAACGCGAAACAAGCTAAAAAACTCAACCAGCTGATCGACGTTTACTTAAACAATATGCCCGCCGGCGTCGCTAGAGAGCGACGCACTAAGTTTGAAGCGGATGGAATGGACAGAGTCGTCTTCGCCTGGGCGGGAAGCGCGGAAGTGGGTGAAGCCCATTACTATCGGATACAAGGACCGAGCTTCCTGATTGAGTATGACAATGTTCAAAATAAAGCGAATCACATTCACGCCGCCTGGCGCGACTTCGATGGAGACTTCGGCCGCGACATTATCTGGGAACACCACAAGCACAGTCATTGATTTTCTAACTCATTTTTGGAATCATCATCCGTAGGGCTAGCACTCGCGCTATGACGCGTATTGAAGCCAATTCATGACAACCGCAGATCGCCGAAGCGACGCCCCTACAAAATCTCTCTCGCCCCCCAATCATGAACTCCCAAATAACAAATCGTCGCGCTTTCCTAACGACACTCGGAACGATCGCCGCAACCCCTTTACTGGGTCGTGACTACGGCCCAGGCGCTCCCCCCGTCCGGTATCCGGATCCCGATGTCATTGCACTCGAACCCAGTTTCGGGAAGTACAAAATCGGCAATACCCCTATCGAAAGGCTTCATACCGGCATGTACTGGGCGGAAGGACCCGCCTGGAGTGGTCGCGGAAACTACCTTGTCTGGAGCGACATCCCCAAAAATGTCCAGTATCGTTGGCTACAGGATGATGGCAGAGTGACGACTATTCGGAATCCTTCGAACTACAGCAATGGCAATACCTTCGACCGCGAGGGTCGCCAGATTTCATTCGAACATGGAACCCGTCGCGTCGTCCGCTACGAGCCCGACGGCACCGTCACCGTTCTCGCCGACAAATATGAGGGCAAGCCCTTCAACGCCCCCAACGACGGAGCGGTTCATCCCGACGGAAGCCTCTGGTTCACTGATCCGGGCTACGGAAGCCTAGGGAACTACGAAGGCTTCAAAGGCGCACTTCTTCTGAAAGAAGCCGTTTATCGGGTCGATCCTTCCGGAAAAATCGAGAAGGTCACGGACGACATTTTCAAACCGAATGGTCTGTGCTTTTCACCTGACTACAAAAAAGTGTACGTCGCCGATACCGGCGCATCGCACTATCCGGAAGCACCCAAGAATATCAAAGTTTGGGACGTCGATGGCACGAAGTTGAAGAATGGACGTGAGTTCGCTTCCATGAAAATGTATGTTGACGGTGAGGAAGTCGCTGGATTAGCGGATGGCATTCGCTGCGACCGCGATGGCAACATTTGGTCCAGCGCAGGCTGGGTGGGCGAAGGCTACGACGGTGTCCATATTTTTTCGCCAGAAGGCCAACGCATCGGCCAGATCAAACTCCCTGAAATCTGCAGCAACGTGTGCTTCGGAGGACCTCGGCGTAACCGTTTGTTCATGACAGCGAGCCGTAGCCTCTACGCCGTCCACACCGAAGCCCTCGGCGCTCATTGGTGCTGACGCCAAGGCAGGGCAACCACCTCCGGGCGTGCTAGGTTGGAATGAACCTCTTGCACAGTGGAGCGAAACGGGCTCGCCCCTCCAGATTGAATCCCATCAAATATCCAATAAAGTAACCCTTTAGAAATTTAAAGTGAGTATTCTCTTAAACCGCTCTGCACTTACGCTGCTCTTAGCATTAGCAGTAATCAGAACTTCCGCTTCTTCGCCTAACTTCGTTGTTATACTGACTGACGACCAAAGTTGGGTCGGCAGCTCATTACAAATTCTACCCAATGACGCTCGCACGAAGAGCGACTACTTCAAGACTCCAAATATCGAACGCTTGGCGTCAATGGGAATCCTATTTACCAACGGGTACGCCCCTGCCCCCTTTTGCTGCCCAACTCGAAGGAGCATACTCATCGGGCAAACACCCGCACGGCATATCTATCAAAAAGATCAAAGAAACTGGACGTCAAACTACCGAAAGCAACTGAGCATACCCCAGATGCTCAAACAGGCGAACCCAATGTACCGCACCGCTCACTTCGGGAAGTGGGATATGCGCTTTGATGATGTGACGCCTGAAGCAATGGGTTATGATTTCAGTGATGGCCTCACCGGCAATGACACAGGCGGAGGCAAAGGCAGTGGCGGACCAGCGGCGCAAGAAGATCCAAAGTTGATTTGGGGAATCACCGAACGAACCGGAAAATTCATGGAGGATCAGACGAAAGCGGGTCACCCCTTTTTCGTTCAAGTCTCCCACTACGCCGTACATTTGGATATCTTTTACCGAGAGCAAACGCTTCAGAACACCAAAGGCTGGGCAAAAGGCAAAAAGCATTCCATGCCTGAATTCGCCGCCATGACCTCTGATGTGGATACGGGGATTGGCCTCCTACTCGATAAAATTAGATCTCTCGGCATCGAGAACGAAACTTACATATTCTTCTTATCAGACAACGGGGGACGCAATGGAATCCCGGGACAAGAAGAACCAGAACTACACCGCAACGACCCACTGCGCGACGGAAAAGGATCCGTTTACGAAGGTGGCGTCCGCGTCCCCTTTATTGTCAGCGGTCCAGGTATTCAGAAGCAGGGCACCTCTCATGCGCCAGCAACGGGTCTAGACATCCTGCCAACGATCGCTGATTTAGCTGGCTACGCTAACCCGCTGCCCAAGGCACTGGATGGAGGTAGCCTGAAGAACGTACTCATGAATGGCGGACAAGGCGAAATTAAACGGAGCAATCCCTTTCTGATTTTCCACCAGGCGGTCGCGCGAAACGCAGAGACTGCTCTCATACTAGGCAACTACAAGCTCGTTAAAATCTGGGACAACAATCGACTAGAATTATTCGATATTTCAAACGACATTGGCGAAGCCAACGACCTCTCAAATAGAATGGGGCAGAAAACAAATGAACTTCACCACCTGATGGTTGATTTCCTGGAGAAAGTCGGAGCCGAAACTCGTAAACTAGGCTCTAAAGCCGAAGTCTATGAAAACGCCAAGCCCCTCTAACTAAAGTAGTTCGTTTACTGTACCTGTTAACCTATATCGATTCCGGCAGGAAAGGCCCCATTGCTAATATATGCGTACGAGCAAAGTAAGAAAAGTCTGGCAGGATGGGGGCATCGCTCTTGGTACCCTTGTGAAATCGATTGATCCCGTTCATTCGGAAACGCTCAGCCAAATGGGTTTCGATTTCCTTTGGTACGACCTGGAACACAGTGATAAGAGCGTAGAAACTTTCGGGAATTTGGCTCGCGCTTGCCGCGTGGGTAACGTCGATATCCTTTCTCTCCCGGCCCGTTGGGAATACATGCGAATGGGCCGACTCCTTGAAGCAGGAGCCACTGGAATTCTGTATCCGCGATGCGAGTCGGCCGAGGAAGCAAAAGAAGTCGTCCGTTGGTCAAAGTTTCACCCGATGGGAGAACGAGGATTTGATGGCGGCAGTTCCGACAACAACTATGGACAGTATCCCGCTGACGACTACACGAACCAGGCAAACGAAAACACTTGGATCACGGCACAAGTCGAATCTCCAGAAGCTTTAAACAAAGTGGATGAAATCGCTTCGGTCGACGGCATTGACTGCGTATTTTTCGGTCCGGGAGACTACTCGGCTCTCACGGGGCGACCTGGAGATGTTCGTGGCAAAGAGACCATCGATGCCGCCCGAATCACTGCGGAGCAGACCCTACAAGCGGGAAAGATTTTCGGGACTCTCGTCTTCGATCTGGATCATGCCGAACAAATGAAAGATCTGGGCGCCCAACTACTCGTCCACGGTGCGGATATCGTTTTCTACAAGAAAGCCTACACCGATATTCTAAATTCATACCAGGGCTTCAGGTAGCCTTGTCGCAATACCGCTCTTCGCGACGTCCACGTTGGTTTTTTCAATCGTTTCCTAAGCGATGCGAACCTCTACATTCGAATTGCTAACTCAACCGGACCATGCTTTTCTTTCTACCTGTTAGAATGGTTCGCCTCTCCCTCCTCTATTTCATTTTATACTCCGCCCTCTTAGCTCAGCCTAAACAGCCCAATGTGCTGTTTATTGCGATCGATGACCTAAACGATTGGGTAGGCTTCATGGGGGGCTATCCCGGAGAGGTTAAGACCCCAAATATTGATCGACTCGCTGACGAAGGGCTTCTCTTTACCAATGCCTGCGTCTCCAATTCCATTTGCGCACCTTCGCGTGCCACGATTCTGACGGGCAAGCACACCCACATCAATGGGAAAATTGACAACCTTATGCCTTTTGACACCACACAGGTCACATTTCCGCAGCTCTTTCAAAAAGCAGGTTATCAGACGGCAATGTTCGGAAAGCTCCATTTCGGAAATAATCCGAAAGGTGTCGATGACTTCATGATACTGCCCGGTCAGGGAAACTACATCAATCCGAAGCTTATCGGACCCAAAGGTGATACGATCATCACGGGA